>NZ_BAAGYM010000005.1:0-225974 GCF_054779315.1 Niabella aquatica | reverse complement strand
GCCTCACTTAAAGCAATTTTTGCTCCAAATGAGGCATTTTTTATATTCTTTTGCTAATAAAATACAAGCCTACACTGCATTACATATTTTCAGGAAGACCCTATTTATACAGTCCGCGCGCGAAGGGCACTTCTCTCCAGAGCGGATATATAATCTGTAATGCAGCATAATATATACCTGATCTGATTACGCTCTTGGCAATGAATTGAAATATTCTATAGGAGACACTTTAAAGTACTTCTGAAAGTTGCGGCTGAAAAGGCTTTGAGAGCTGTAACCTACCATCTTCGAAATTTCGTAGAATGTAAATTCATTCTCAGCAATTAAACTGGCGGCCTTTTTAAGACGCGTGATATCAATTAATTCTTTTGGAGATAGTGAGGATAGCGATTTGATCTTGCGGTATAATGTGGTGCGGCTCATGAACATGTGCTCGGCAAGCATATCTATATCAATATTGGGGTCTTTAATATTTTCCCGGATATATTCATCCAGCTTTTTCAAAAAGGCTTCATCTGTTTTTGAATGCGCCATTACCCGTACATCCTCAAAAGGCGAACTGGCAAAATGATCCTTTATTTTCCGGCGGTTTTTAAGCAGGTTGGCAATTTGCACCTGCAGCAATTCTGATGAAAATGGTTTTTGTATATAAGCGTCTGCTCCAACTTCCAGCCCTTCAATGTGAGCTTTATACGTATTTTTAGAAGTTAATAAAATGATAGGGATATGGCAGTATTCAACAGTGGATTTAATAAGCCTGCACAGTTCAAACCCGTCAATTCCCGGCATCATAATGTCAGATATAATCAGGTGAATAATTTCTTTATCCAAAATGGTCTGTGCAATTTCTCCGTTAACTGCAAGATGTATCTTGTAGGTATCTCCCAAAACCACAGACAGGAATTCCAGGATATCTTCGTTATCATCAATAATAAGAATACTTTCAGTCATACTATTTTATCTTTTTCCAACTGCTTAATTGAAATTCAAACTTTTGATGTATGGGCAGCCGGAGTTCAAAAATAATTAAATCCGTTTCACCGGAGATCAATCGCAGCGATCCGTTGTGCAGTTCTGTAAGCGATTTGGCAAGTGATAGTCCGATACCGGTTCCAGGCTTATTATTTGCCTGCAATCGCACAAAGGGTTCAAATATCTGCTGCCTGAATTCTTCGGGTATACCTTTACCGTCGTTGTTAAAACTAATCGTAAAATATTCATCGGCATCGTTTACAGTGCCTATGCTTACGGTAGCCATGGTAGCCGCATATTTAATAGCGTTCGATACCATATTGGTACATATTTTAATGAAAGCCTCTCTATCCACAAACGCCATAAATTGGCTTGGCGGCGATTCCAGGTTCAAATCAATATTATTGTTATCGGCTTGCTGTTTAAATCCTGTTACAAGGTCAGCGACCAGCGTAATTATATCTGTTTTTACAAAGTTTAAGCTGAACTGGTCTGCTTCGGTCTTTCTAAAGTCCAGCAGCTGGCTGGTCAGCTCTGTCAGGCGCCGGGTATTTTTCTCAGCTATCGAGAGGCTTTTCTTAACATCAGGTTCCTTGCCAAATTTTTTGCTCAACCACTCTATAGGCCCCGCGATAAGCGTAAGCGGAGTTTGTATCTCATGTGTGATATTAGTAAAAAATTCGATTTTGGCCTGGTAGATTTCTTTTTCCTTTTCGTGCTCGAACAATTGTATTTTTCTCAGGTTTTTTCGTTCAAGATATTGCCGGTATAAACGGTCTGCGATAAATATACCGGTACCTAAGAGCAGCAGGTATAACAGGTAAGCGATATTGCTTTTCCAAAAGGGGGGGAGAATTTTAATGAGCAGCCGCCGTTCTTTACCTGCCCAGCTTCCTGTATTGCTTTCGGCCTGAACAATAAATTCATAAGAGCCGTGGGTAAGATCGGTAAAATAGGCTTTGCGATTGGTGTTGAGATAGGTCCAGGACTGATCAATACCTTTCATCATGTATTTGTATCGGGTCACTTCCGGAGAAGAAAAGTTCAATGCGGCAAACTCAATACTGAAATTGTTTTGATCATATTTCAATATAACAGTATCTGTGTATAAAATAGATTTGGAAAGAGGGCTGTTATGCTCACCGGGCGCTGTTTCTATATTATTAATCTGGAGACCTGTGATATAAGTGGGTGGGCTGGATTCTTTTTGGTTAAATAAGGCTGGGTTAAAAGCGATCATTCCTTTAACCGAGCCGAAGTACATTTTGCCATCAGTATGTTTATAGGCCGAATTGTAATTGAACTGATCGGTTATTAGCCCATTGGCTCGTGTGTACACTTTTATCTGTTCCGTACGCAGGTCAAAACAAATAAGACCTTTGAGCGAGCTGATCCATAAATGTTTGGAGCTGTCTTCCAATATACTGTATAGTACATTACTGGGCAAGCCGTTTGCTGTCGTATATCTTTTAATGGTTTTCCGGTCGCGGTTTAGTTTTATAAGGCCGCAGCCGGTAGTGGTAAACCATAAAGCATGGTCGCTGTCTTCAAAAATATTATACACTGGGAATTCGTTAATAATCTGGCCCCTGGTTGTATCGCCAAAATGTATATTGCCACGCTGGCCGGTTTTGGGATTATAATAAAATGCGCCCTCTTTTACACTCCCTGTCCATATATTCCCTTCCGAGTCTTCAAAAATATCATAAACATAAGTATTGAAGGGTATCTGGGATATACGTTTAAATGTTTTGTACCTTGTATCATACTCAAATAAACCGGCGTTACGATAGGCGGTGCCCACCAGCAGGCGGTTATTTTTTGTCCGGTAGATCGAAATAACAAAATCACTTACCAGACCACCATTCTTATCGCTGATAAGCTTAAACCGGTCCGTAATCAGGCCGGTCCGCATATCCATTATTTCCATGCCCTGAAGAAAGGGGCCAATAAATAACTGGTTCCCCCATGCCAGCAGGCCATGTATATTGGGGTAGGAGATACTTCCCTTTCTGCCAGTAGCTGTATAGTTTGTAAATATGCCCGTTTTCAAATCCAGTTTGCTAATACCGGCATCTTCTGTGCCGATCCATAGGTGACCACTGCTATCAGAACAAATCTCTCTCACTGCATTTCCAGAAATAGAATTCATATCCGGCAGCGGATAATACTTTTCAAATCGCGCATTGTCCTTTGAATAATAATTCAACCCGCCAAAAAAAGTACCGGCCCACATACCGCCCTGTTTATCCTTGCATAATGCATAAACGGCATTGTCTGCCACGGCATAAGGGTCACCGGCGCGCTTTCTCAGGTTGATGCTCGTATGAGCGGCTAAGTCATAAATATAAATTCCCGATTCGGTAGCGATCCAGTATTGCCCGTCCTTGCCCGTTGCAATATCGCGGACAAATATATCTTTATTTTTATCAGCATCCAGGGGTAAGGATCTGACAATACCGGTTTTGGTATCGCAGCTTTTTAATCCCTGCTTAAAACAGCCTACCAATAGCTCGTTATTACGGATGGGGAATATTTTGCTGATAGACCGCGCATTTGCAGGCAGGTATTTATTAACGACCCTTATCTTGTTAGCGGGCTTTTTTTGGGGATTGTAAATACTGATGTTACCATCATTATCCCCCAGCCATAAATTCATATTAGAGTCCAGGGCAATACAGGATGCCGGTATTTTTAAATGCTCCATCCTGTTCTCTGCCTGTATGTATTTGTAAAGGGAAAACTGAATAAGAAACCACAGGTTATTATCATTGTCTATAACAATATTGCTGGTATATTCTTTGGGAACAGTTTGCATCTCAATAAGCACTTCTTTGTATGGGTCATATTTAAAAAGACCTTTGCCGGTACCTATCCAGATCATCTGGTTTTTATCCTCCGCTATAGAGTTAATAACATCATTTCCCAAGCTGCCGAATTTGTCTTTATTGTTTTTGTAGGCTTTGAAAGAGTATCCGTCAAAACGGTTCAGGCCGCCACGCGTTCCAATCCATATCAAACCTTTACTATCCTGTATTACAGCGGTTACTGCATTATGCACTAAGCCGTCATCTACCTGGTAATGCTTAAAGTAATATTGGGCGTAACAGGAAGAAACAATAGTCTGCAATAACAAATTCAGCAAAACAATGCGATAGAAAAATTTCATAATTACTAAACTCAAATATAAATAATGAGTTTAAAATATTATGGTTTTAAAACAGAATTGTATCAATCGCTTCAGTGCCTGATATGTATATGGTACAATTCGTCAAAATATTGAACAAAGTATTCAGCTTGGGTTTACTTATTTTGATGTTTATCCAGTACTGTGCCTTTTTCAGGCAAAAAGATGCGTGACAGCGATTCATCTTACAAGGCAGAAAGAATGGCAGGTCGGAACGTCTGGTTTTTACTATAAATGAGTATTATGCGCTTGCTTTTATCGTTACTGTTAGTATTTTTTGTTTTTAAAAGCAATGCCCAGCAGCTGGTGTTGCCTGGCGACCACCCGGATCCCTCAGTAGTTAAAATTGGTAATGAATACTGGGCTGTCGGCACCACGTCCAACTGGTTTCCCGTGTTTACCTTATATCGCTCCGGCGATTTGACTAACTGGCAACCCACGGGACATGTGTTTACAAAACGGCCTGCCTGGGCCGACTATTACTTCTGGGCACCCGAAATCACTTATGACAATGGCAAAGTGTATTTATATTATACAGCACATAAAAAAGATGGAAGTCTTTGTATTGCAGCGGCTGTGGCAGACAGGCCAGAAGGTCCCTACAAAGATTTGGGCCCGCTTGTATGCCAGCAGGATGGCTCCATAGATGCGTTTGCCGTGCGTGATGAGAATGGAAAATTATATATGATTTGGAAAGAAGATGGTAACAGCGTTGGTAAGCCCACCCCCATCTGGGCGGCGGAAATGAAAGAAGACCGAACCGCTCTCGTAGGTGAAAAGAAAGAGCTTTTTCGTGCAGACGCGTCCTGGGAAAAAGGGTTAGTAGAGGGCGTATCAATTGTAAAGCACAACAATTATTTTTATGCCATCTACGCTGCTGCTGCCTGTTGCGGCAAAACCTGCAACTACGGCACCGGTATTGCAAGGGCAAAAAACCTGCTGGGTCCCTGGGAAAAATATCCCGGCAACCCTGTATTGGCAGGCAATGCGAGCTGGAAGTGCCCTGGGCATGGAACCCCGGTTGAAAAGGAAGGTAAATTTTATTTTTTATATCACGCATATAGCACAGGCAGCGGGGCTTATGGCGGCAGGCAGGGATTGTTAGATGAATTTGAGTTTACGCCCGACGGCTGGCTGCGCTTTTTAAAAGGTAACAATTATGGCGCATCTGCTACGCAAAAAAAAATAGCAGATAACTTTTCAAGTGCTACTCTTGCCGGTGCCTGGCACTGGAGCATATTCCAAAAAGTAAAGCATAATATATCAAAAAATACTTTAAAGCTGAATGCGCTCCCGGCTGCCTGTGGCGCGTATCTCGGCAGGACTGTTTTGGCAAAGGATTATACTGCCGAGGTTGCCATACTCAAACAATCCAGATCACAGGCGGGACTGGCCCTGATAGGAGATGATAAAAACATGGTATATGCAACGGTTTATAAAAACATGATCTGCCTCGTACAATTGAAAAAGGATAAGGCTGAAGTGATAGCTCAAAAAACAATCAACAGGCCAGTGCAGTTAGTGTTAAAGGTAAAGGTAGAGAACAATACCCAGGCCACTTTTATGTTCAGTACCGATGGTACACAGTTTGAAATACTAAATGATAAAGCGGCTGATATTTCTTACCTGCCCCCGTGGGACAGGGCGGTGCGTGTAGGATTGATTTCAAAAGGGACTGCCGGGAAGGCAGCATATTTCAAAAACTTCGTTTTGGATAATCAATAAGGAGCGATGTTAAACAACTTATCCGTTTATAAAATAAGTATCAGGATAACAGTCGTAAGCCAGCCTGTGGCCGGCAGACAGTTGTTCAAAAGCAGATGTGCCAGGTCCAGATATACGGATGATAGTAATTCCTGCCGGAAATAGCTTGCGGCAATTTCCGGTTACCCTTGCCTGCTGCCAGGGCAGTTTTGCTTCAAAAATAAAAATGGTGATGGTAGGGTACCCTATTTTGACACCATTAATTGTTAAAGGCTTCTAAATAATATTTAGGATGAATACAAAGATTATAGCGCTTGGTTTATTTTTAATGTGCGGGCTTTATACGGCAGCTCAATTTGAGGTGGAAGGAAAGAGGACCACAGCCGGCGTTTATTTCCCGGCCATAAAAATATTATACGATACAGCAGATGCTGCATCTGTAAAAACTACTGTGCAGTTGTTCGCAAAAGATGTACAGCAGGTAACGGGATCACTGCCCGGTACCTATACCACCCCTGTGCATGCAGAGATAATGGTGATAGCCGGAACCTTAAACAGCAGATGGATCAGGGAACTGGTAAAAGCCGGAAAAATGAAAGTGGATTTGCTTCAGGGTCAATGGGAGCGTTATGGTATCTTTATAATAGATCGTCCTTTTCCTAAGGTGAGTCGTGCGCTTGTTGTAGCAGGCAGCGACCGGCGTGCGGTTTCCTTTGGACTGTTTTCCATTTCTGAAGCGCTGGGGGTTTCACCCTGGTATTGGTGGGCAGATGTTCCTGTAAAGAAAAATAAAACGATCAGCCTTCGGGTACACGATTTTATTTCGCCTTCACCGAGTGTTAAGTTCCGGGGTCTCTTTATCAATGATGAAGATTGGGGATTACTGCCCTGGGCAAAAAACACTTTTGATCCGCAGTTAAAAGATATTGGTCCCAAAACCTATGCAAAGGTTTTTGAGCTGCTGCTCAGGTTAAAAGCCAACTACCTATGCCCGGCTATGCACGAGGCTTCAGGCGCTTTTAATAAATATCCTGAAAACAAAATGCTGGCCGATTCCTTCGGCATTGTAATGGGATCCACCCATCCCGAACCTTTATTATTTAATAATGCCAGCGAGTGGGATAAAAAAAAGATGGGCGACTGGAATTATATGACCAACAGGCAAAATATTGTGGCAGCGCTTGATCAAAGAGTCAGTGAAAACTCAAAATATGAAAATGTATATACCCTTGCATTACGGGGCCTGCACGACAAACAGATGTCCGGAGATTATAGCCTGTCCGACCGGTTGCGCCTGGTAGATCAGGCTATAACTGATCAGCGCAACATTTTAAAAAAATATATTGACAAGCCATTAGATGAAATTCCACAGATATTTGTACCTTATAAAGAAGTGCTGGAGTTATATAACGCAGGACTTAAAATCCCGGAAGATGTAACGATCGTATGGCCGGATGACAATTATGGTTACATGAAGCGGCTAAGTAATGAAACCGAGCGGAAAAGGCCCGGCGGTTCAGGTGTATATTATCATGCTTCTTACCTGGGCATTCCCCACGATTATTTATGGCTGAGCTCTTCCACACCCAATCTTATGTTCGAAGAATTGAGCAAAGCTTACAAAACCGGCGCTAACAGGCTGTGGTTGCTGAATGCCGGGGATATAAAATCCTGTGAGCAGCCTGTAACCCTGTTCTTACAGATGGCCTATTCCATTGATTCATTCAATTTCAATAATACGCCGCTTTTCCCTGCAAAATGGTTGTCAGAACAATTTGGCGCCCGGTATTATGACCAGTTGGTAAAAATTACACAGCTTTATAGCCGGCTGGCATTTATACGCAAGCCCGAGCATATGGGCTGGGGATTTGAATGGAACTCTAACAAATACCCGCGTGAGCGGCCCACGGATACAGAGTTCTCTTTTAATAATTATGAAGAAGCACAAAACAGGCTGAAACAGTACAGTGAGTTGGGACAGCTGGTGGAGCGGCTTTATACGCAACTGCCGGAAGAATGGAAACCAGCTTTTTATCAATTAGTGTATTACCCTTCAAAAGGTGCGGAATACATGAACAAAAAGTGGTTATATGCGCAGCTTAGCCGGGAGTATTTTCACCAGAAACGTGCATCCACCAATGATATCCGGCAAAAAGCGCTGCTGTATCAGGACAGCCTTGATTATATTACAAAGCAGTATAACACGCTTTTAAACGGCAAATGGAACCGCGTTATGTCGTTGCGTCAGGGGGTAACGGCATCTTATTTTGAAAAACCGGTTTTAGACTCGCTTACTGTTCCGCAACAGGGGATACTTCAAATTCAGGCGGCAGGTTCAAACGGCCTTACAAACGGGATGCAGTATGTGCTCCCTGCTTTTAGCGGGGCCGGTAAACAACCCGTTTATTTTGAGCTCTATAATACCGGTCAACAGGTTATACCTTTTACTATCTCTTCTGATCAGGAATGGCTTAAACTTAGTAAAGCAAGCGGCCAGCTGGAAAAACAGGAGCGCATTACAGTAGATGTGAACTGGAACCGGTTACAACCGGGGAGGGAATACCAGGGCGTAGTTAAAATAAAATCGAAGGGTACAGAGCAATGGCTCTATGTATCCGTGCCCTACCCATCCCTGCCCCCCATTGATTCTCTAAAGGATATAGCCCTGGAAACAAACGGGTATGTTTCCATACCCGGGGCGGCATTCAACAGGAAAAAAGAAAGCAATACGATCAAAATAACTATAGTGGATGAGCTGGGCATTGAAGGGCGTTCTGTGCTGATGGGCGATCCCACCGGTCCCGTAAACGATCCCCGCCGTAGCGATGCTCCCTATGTTGAATATGATTTCTATACGGTTGGCCGCGGCATGGTAAATGTATATACGTATGTATTGCCTGTCTTTCCGCTATCAACAGACCGTAATCTTGCTTTTCATGAGTTTTCCACTTCACAAACAAGGTATGGCGTTTGCATAGACGATGGTGCGGTCAGCTATCCATCTTCCTCTAATTCTGAATATACCCAGACATGGGCTGATAATGTAATACGCAATGCATCGATCAATAAATCCGTATTGTACATCGGTAAGCCGGGGTTTCACAGGCTGAAAATCATAACCGGAGATCCGGGTATGATCATCCAGAAAATAGTTATAGATATGGGAGGGATGAAAAAATCCTATAGCGGCCCCCCTTTAAGCCTGATTAAATAGCCCGGCTGAAAATAGGATACTGCTGCTAAATACACAACTTGGAACGATTCGACAAAACGTTGAACAAAAGCTATCATTCGCATTTATTTATTTTGTGTTGTAATAAAACTAGCTAAAACGATTTTGGCTTTTAAACTTAATATGTTGTTTGTCCATGAAATTTTATAACAAAGTTTATGAGTATGTATTGATTGTTTGCGTTTCAAAAAAATTGCCATTATTAAGCAAAATTAAAGATTGAAAAATGTATAATCCGGTGATTATATAATAGTGTTGGCATACCTAAAAAGCAATGGAAAATTTTCTGATGTCTGTTGTTGCGACGGTTGATAAACTGAGCAATGCTGTATCGCTATATCATGCTTCACAATATGTTTACCGATTTGGTCCAATTGGTAAATAAAGCTTTTTTTCCGGTGCAGTGAAACGTAAAATATCAATGGGTATGTGAGTGTATAGCAGGTGTTCTCTGTCTGCCAGCACGAAGCAATCTGGACATTAAAAATGTAAATATATGCATATGAAAATATCAGTGCTGATAGCTGGTTTTTTTTTAGCCGGGATTTTTTTGATGAGCTGTAGCAAAGGAAATGTCAATTCCAAAACCGAGCCCGGACCTGGCGTGAAACCGAAAGCAGATACTGCGGTGTATGACCTGGAGAAATTTCCGGCTGGTTCCCGGCCGGAAGAGATCGGTATAAAATTGACCGAACGTTTTCTGGAGACAAAACATTCCTATTGGGGGAATATTTATTCCCAGTATACAGCAGATCATATTACTTATCCCGATGTATGCGCCTGGCTGGGAGCATTCTGGTTTACAAAAGGTATCAAAAACGATGAGCTATACAACCGGCTGATCAACAGGTTTGAGCCATTGTTCACAACCGAAAAACAGCTGCAGCCCAACCTGAACACAACGGCGGATAATAAAGTGGATTATTATGTTTTTGGAGCTGTTCCACTTGAAATATATAGCAGGAAAAAAGAAAGCAGGTACAAAGATCTGGGTATGAAATATGCCGACGGGCAATGGACGCTTCCTTCCAAAGCAACGCAGTCGCAAAAAGACTGGCACAACGATGGTTATTCATGGCAAACCCGCCTGTGGATAGACGATATGTTTATGATAACTGCGCTCCAGGCCCAGGCATATCTGGCCACAGGGGATGAAAAGTACATCGAGCGTACTGCACGGGAAATGGTGCTGTATCTTGACCGGCTGCAACGCGTCAACGGCTTGTTTTACCATGCGCCTAGTGCGCCGTTTTTCTGGGCACGTGGCGATGGTTGGATGGCTGTAGGAATGACAGAGGTGCTGCGTATATTACCTAAAAAGCCGCAATACGATGCCTATCGGGAGCGGATAATGAAAGGGTACCAGGATATGATGTCCACTCTGGCGATGTACCAGATTTATGATGGTATGTGGGGGCAGCTTATTGACAATATGTCTTCATGGAGAGAAACTTCAGGTTCTGCCATGTTCACCTACGCCATGATCGCAGGCGTAAAGAACGGCTGGCTCAATAAAGAAAAATATGGCGCTGTTGCCCGTAAAGCATGGCTTGCACTTTTAAAGTACCTGGAACCGAACTACGATATCCGTAATGTATGCGAAGGTACCGGGGCTGGGAACAGTTCCCAATACTATTTGAATCGTAGGCAATGGATAGGAGATTATCATGGCCAGGCAGGGCTTATGTGGTGCGCCTATGCTTTATCCAGCCTCACCAAAGCAAATTAAGTAATGTTATTAAATAATTTTTTGAAGCAGACTTGATTATATAAAGCGTTCCATTTGACCAAACTAAAAAATAAAATGTATACGAATGAAAAGAAAAACTAAGCAAGACAGAAGGCTCTTCAGAGATGCCAGGGTATTGTATGTTGTGATGCTTACGATGCTGTTCCAGTGTATATGCACCGGAATGGCTTACGCGCAAAATGACAACACTACGGTACAGGGATCAACTTCGCAAAACAAAAAACGGATTACAGGAAAGGTAACCAATGCTGCCGGCGAGCCTCTTGTAGGTGCTTCCGTGGGTATTCAGAATACCACTATCGGTACCACTACCAACAATGACGGGCTTTACGTTATTGATGCGCTTCCCACGAATGTGCTTACGTTCAGTTACACAGGATATGTGTCGCGCGATACGGTGGTAAACGGTAGCGAAGTACTGAATATGGTGCTGGACCGCGATATCCAGATGGCCGAGCAGATAGTAGTGGTAGGCTATGGTAAGCAAAAGAAAGCCGCCATGGTTAGCTCCGTAAGTAGTGTTACGGCAAAGGAGCTGATGGTGCCCACTGGTAACATTACCGGCAACCTGGCCGGGCAGCTTTCCGGGCTTATAGCTATCCAGCGGAATGCCGAGCCGGGCAGGGACGATGCCGAGTTCTGGATCCGCGGTATCAGCACTTTTGCCGGAGGCTCCCAGCCGCTCGTACTCGTAGATGGTATTCCGCGTAAGATAGGCGAGATAGAAGCCGATGAAATTGAAACTTTTTCATTACTAAAAGATGCGGCGGCAACAGCCGTGTACGGTGCCGAAGGCGCCAATGGCGTTATACTCGTTACCACCAAGCGGGGTATTATATCCAAGCCTCGCATATCTTTCCGTGCGGAGGTTTCCACCGCGCAGCCGCAACGGGTGCCTGAGTTTGTAGACTCGTGGACCTACCTTGAGTTGGCTAATGAAGCCCGCTTCAACGATGGGCTTGACCCCTACATAACACAGGAGCAGATTGAAAAATACCGTAGCAGGGAGGATAATGACCTGTATCCTAATACCAACTGGATGAAAGAGCTGCTGGCAAAGAACGTAAAAAACCAGCGCTACACCGTAAACTTCAGGGGTGGCGCAGAAAACGCTAAATACTTTGTATCCATGGCCTACTTCAACCAGGATGGCGTTTTTAAAAAGAACGAGCTGGGTAAGTATAATAGCGATTTTAACTACCAGCGCTACAACCTGCGCAGCAATATAGACCTGAAAGTGAGCAATACCACCCAGTTGAATATAGACCTGGCCGGGCAATATATTAACCGGCTTACTGCCAACCGCTCGCCAGATGATATATTCAAGTTTATGCTTTTCACACCGCCGCACCTGTTCCCTGCTATATACAGCGATGGCACTTTGGCCACTTATAAGGTGCCGGGCGATGGTAACAACCGCAACCCTTTCAATATGCTCTACAACCAGGGCTACCGCAAGGAGTTTAGCACACGTATACAATCCAACGTGGGTATTAACCAGGATTTAAAAGTAATTACCAAAGGTTTAAGTGCCAGAGCCAATATCAGCCTTGACTATGAGGGTAATAACGCCACGCTGCGCAACTACTGGCCCAGCCTGTACAATGCCTCAGGCCGCGATGCGGACGGCAATCTTCAGTTCAATGAAGTAGTATCGGGCAACGCTCAGTTAGAAGACCCAGCTTATACTGATAACGGCAGGGATGAATACCGTAATATATACATGGAAGGTGCTATCAACTACGCCCGCACCTTTAAGCAGCACAATGTAGGAGGTATGTTGCTTTATATGCAGAAGGAAAACCTGCGCGGAAGTAGTGTGCTGCCCTTTAGGAAACAGGGTCTTGTAGGCCGCGCCACTTATTCGTTTGCCAACCGCTATTTTATTGAGGGTAACTTTGGTTATACTGGTAGTGAAACATTTGCCAAAGGCAACCGTTTCGGCTTTTTCCCTGCAGTGGGCGTAAGCTATTTTGTATCTAACGAGCCTTTCTACCCCGATGCCTTGAAAGATGTGCTGTACAGCGCCAAAATCAGGTTGTCCGTAGGCCGCACCGGTAACGATAATACAGGCGGCTCCCGTTTCCTTTACCGTCCCACTTTTAACACAGGCGGGTTTAACTTCAACCAGGGTATTAGCACCAACGGAGGTACCAATGCCTTGGGTGCCGGTATATACGATGAGCGGTTTGTTAATAACTTTATAGGCTGGGAAATAGAGCAGAAACGCAACGTAGGGCTTGACTTAGGGTTTTTCAGAAATAAAATTGAGCTTACGGTAGATTACTTTAATAATGAGCGTACAGGTATCCTTATTCAGCGTCGTACCATTCCCGGCTCTGCGGGCTTCCATGCCGCCCCCTGGGAGAACTACGGTATTGTGCATAACCAAGGTGTGGACGCCAGCCTGAAAAGCAGTCATAAGATAGGCGAGTTCGCCGTAAGCACCAGGGGTACTTTCACCTTTGCCCGCAACAAAGTGCTTGAGTATGATGAACTACCTCAAAACTATCCCTGGATGCAGGTTACCGGCACAAGGGTAGGGGAGCAAACCGTGTACATAGCCGAAAGACTTTATACCGAGGATGATTTTATAAGAACACAAAACCCGAATGGCACTTACCGCTACCAGCTAAAACCGGGATTACCTGTGCCTACCATGCAAGGTAGCAATGTCATGGGCCCCGGCGATATTAAATATGCCGACCTCAACAACGACGGCATTATAGATAATAACGACCGCAAAAGAGGCGTAGGCCATCCTGAAAACCCTGAAATCAACTACGGTTTTGGCCTGAACCTAGAATACAAAGGATTCTATTTAGCTGTATTCTTCCAGGGAACCGCCAACACATCCTTCGTAATGGGTACAGAAGGTTCCGGCACAGAAGTGTATACTTTCTGGCCTTATAGCTGGGGGATAGAAAAGGGAGGTTACCGTACCGCTTTGTTAGACCGCTGGACAGCAGACAACCCACGTCAGGATGTACTGATGACCAGGCTGCACGACGGCTACGGGAACAATATAAGCAAAGAAGGCAGCACCTGGTGGATGCGTGATGCCAGCTTCCTGCGTTTCAAAAACCTGGAATTTGGATATACGATTCCCAAGAACACTGTGGAAAGGCTGGGCATCAGCGGTGCCAGGGCTTACATTATGGGGTACAACCTTCATGTATGGGATAAGATAAAATTACAGGACCCTGAAATGGGAGACCGTAACAAGGGCGTAAGCTATCCCATGTCCCGCACATTCACATTAGGCGTTGAAGTAAACTTATAAAATTAAAGAGGAATACAAATGAAAACTAATATTATAAAAATAGGGTTAATTAGCCTTTCCCTCGGTTGGTTTACATCCTGTAATAAGTTCTTGGATGTGTCCGATGAGCTGGCTGGCGGTATTACCGATGTTGAACAGGTGTTTGATAACGTAGACCGCACAAGAAAATGGTACGGGCAGGTATATAACAATGTGCCCGATTATTCCGCAATATGGGTATCCGGATCTTCCATGGCCAATGCCTGGGCAGGCTATACTGATGAGCTATACCACAGGTTGGCAAATAATACAGGTAAATATGGTAACTGGAACTCGTCCAACTCCAACAACCACCGCTGGGGCACGCTGTACGAAAGCATAAGGCAGGCCAATATCTTCCTGGAAAAAGTGAAACCCATCGTTGCTACGGGTGTAAACGCGGCCGTGCTTACTGAAGCTGAAGTAGAGCGTTACAAAGCTAATATTCGCTTCATGAGGGCAGCGTATTACTACTACCTGATGGAGCAGTACGGCCCAGTGCCCATCATAACCCAATCCAAAACCCTGCAGGACGAACTCGATGTGCCTCGCAACTCCCTGGATGAAGTCATTAACTTTATTGATTCGGAACTGCGGGAAGCCATGCCGCGCATGGAGCAGGAGCCTTACCACACCCAGTTGGACTATGCAGCAGTGCCTACCAAAGGCGCGGCCATGGCATTGCGCGCGAAGCTATGGGTATATGCGGCCAGCCCGCTCTTTAACGGAGGGTTTACAGAAGCCTTGCCGCTTGCCAACAACGATGGCAAGCGTCTGTTCCCAGACCGGGACAACAGCAAAGTGCAGAAAGCCGTAACAGCGTTAAGGGAGTTTTTAGATTACGCCGAGCAAGGCCGTTACGAGCTTTTTAAGAATACAGGCACTTTCAACCCTGCGCTGTCTGTGTACGGAGTGTTCCAGGATTACAATAAAGAGATCATTTGGGCCACTTCAAAAGATGCCTGGGGTACCGCCACCAACGGTGCTTTTGACCAGTTTGTAACTCCCAGGAACGAGCCATCGGGGCTGGGCGGCATACACGTAGTGCAGGAACTGGTAGATGATTTTTATATGGCGGATGGGTTGCCGATAAAGAACACAGCTTTTCTTCCTGCCTCACCTTCATACAGCGAAACCGGCTTTGGCACATATGAGGGGATAGAAGTATCCAAGATGTATATCGGTCGCGAGCCTCGTTTTTATAATACCATCACTTTTTCAGGTAAGAAATGGCATATCAGCAACGCCGAAACACAGTTTTACCTCGGTGGCAATGCTGATAAAAATGTAGTGGACGGTGCACCTGTTACCGGCTATCTTTTATACAAAAGGATGAACCGCACCGTGTATGGGCGTTCCGCTACAGGAGCTGTAACCAGGAGGTACCGGCCATCTATTATTTTCAGGCTGGCAGAGTTTTACCTGCTATATGCCGAAATGCTGAATGAAGTAGAGCCCGGTAACCCTGATGTGTTACGCTATACCAACCTGGTGCGCGACCGCGCGGGGTTGCCCAAGCTGGAAGAACTGAACCCTGCCATAGCTGGCAGCCAGAGCCTTCAGCGCGAAGCCATACGCCGCGAAAGCCGCATTGAGCTGGCCACCGAAGGACAGCGCTACTTTGATGTGCGCAGGTGGATGATAGCCGAAAACCCCGTGGGCCAGGGTGGCCAGGGCGGTGAATTTACCGGCATGAACCCCGATGGGAACAAAGCCGCGTTCCACACTCGCAGGAGGTTCCAGACCCGTTATTTCGGCCGTAAAAACTACCTGTATCCCATACCACTGACAGAAATGCAGCGTACGAAAGGCATGTTGGTACAGAACCCCGGCTGGGACAAGTAGAAGCCCTCAGGCAGTGGCTTAGAGCACAGGTTTCAACGTTCCCCGAAGGGGGGAGATTAAGGGCTTCCCGGTTGTTGCGGTGTTTTATCGCTTCACCTCCAGCAGCATTAGGCCCCCATTCGGGAAGACCAGTACTTACAACGTTGAACCACTTTGTAGGGACTTTTATCTCAGTTTTCAATTATAAAAAAACAAAGACATGAAAAAAAGTAAAATATTCATCTTCGCAGCTGTATTTTTTCTGTGCGGCCTGTTGGCTGGTTGCAACAAAAACATGGTAACAGCGCCGGAAGTAGCAGTAGAAAGCGTTACTTTAAAAGATGCACTTAAAGGAGACAATACCTTGCTTACAGGCACTACGCTTGATGCAAGCTGGCAAGTAAACGTATTCCCCGAAAATGCCACGGACAGGGCGGAAAACTATTCTTCATCTAACCCCGCCGTAGCTACCGTAAGCGGGTTAGGCATTGTTACCGCCGTTAGCGAAGGTACCGCCACCATTACTATATCGGTAGGTGCAGGGGGGCATAGTGTTGAGTTCCCTGTAACAGTGGTTGATAAATTTTTAATACCGGCTACGGGAGTCCAGTTGCTTAAGTCTGAAATGGACCTGAAATTAGGAGACACCTATAACCTGTTTAGCGAGGTAAAGCTTACGCCGCTTGATGCAAACGACGGGTTGACTTATACTTCTTCCAATCCTGCAGTGGTAACGGTAAATGCGGAAGGAATGCTGAGCGGTGTAACAAAAGGCACTGCTATAGTTACCGTAGCATCAAAGCACAATGCCTCAATCAAGGCAGCGGTAACGGTAAATGTAGTGGCTTTTAGCGGCGATTACCCAAGGACCGGCTGGACAATGACAGCCTCTCATGAGCTTATGATAGCAACTGGTAATCCGGAAGGGAACTCGTTAGCCGCTGCAATTGACGGTGACCTGGCTACCAATTTCTGCCTTGTAAGGCCAGGTAAAACCTCCGGTACCACTACTAAGGTAACGGTGCCCTCTGGTGCAGCTATTTACTTTATCGTAGACATGAAGACTGCCCAGGAGGTAAATTATTTCAGGATACGTCACAGAGATATAACGCAAGCATTTATAAGATGGTATGCTTTTGACGAAATACAGGGTAGCAACGATGGTACGAATTTCGAGGTGATTGCAACAAACGTGGTCATTCCTGATGCGGCAACAGCATCCCTGCAGGAATCTGTTAATATACCTCTGCCGAAATCTAAGTACCGATACCTGAAATTCTATGCGCAGAAAGCACAATGTTTCTACCAGTCGTCGTACACATCACAAGGTAATACCGTGCAAATGCAAGAATTATACCTTGGTCTTACACCCTAAAGCCTGTAAGTTTTCTTTTAAAACATAACCTAACTATCAGCCGGCAGGCAGTTAGTTTAGAGAAAGTGAAACGATCCTGCCCCGAATTATTATTCGGGGCAGGATCATTCTAAAATATAAATCCTGAAAGGCTAATAAACGTAAAAACTATTTTTTATCGCTTCACAAGAAGCGGTGTATAGCGTACCCATGTTCTGACAACTGTTTAGAGTTTGAAACGATTTGACAAAACCTTGAACAAAATATCCCAGGTACATGTGCTTACTTCGTTGTACCTCGTACTCGTGGCGAGGTTTAAAATGGATTGTCTGTGAAATTTAGACATTACCTGTCAATGAAACATTCATTACAAAATGTTCATATTATCAAACAGGATAACAAAAATTTTTGTACCTGGCGAGACTCTCTGTCTGCCAACAGGCAGGCATTCGGCCAAGAACAATAAACAGTTACGAATGCAATTGAATCCTTCCGCTTGCAGGCCTTTTAGTGGTATGCTCCAACAAAATAATGTTTCCGGCTCACGATACTGGATTTATAGAAAAACGAAAAAAATATACGAATGAAACGATTAATACTTATTGTATGTATCCTCACTAGTACATTGTTCTGCACATCCTGCGGGAAATCAGATGCTTCGGTGAAACAGCCGGATCCGGTAAAGCCTACGCCTGGTCCTCCAGCAGAAGAGGATGATCTGACCCAATTCACCAAAGACGAGAAATTCACGAATCCTGTTATGCCGGGCGGGCCCGATCCCTGGGTAGTGCAGAAAAACGGCACTTACTACTATACCTTTACACAGGGCAGCAAGCTGGTGATCATCGAAACAAAAAACTTATCAGAGTTGGCTTCCGGGCGCCGTACCGATGTGTGGACTCCGCCTGCAAATCAATCCTATTCAAAAAATGTATGGGCCCCCGAACTTCACGAAATTAACGGTAAATGGTACTTCTATTTTGCCGCCGATGACGGTACAAATGCTAACCACCGCATGTATGTGCTGGAAAACTCCTCACCCAATCCTGTGCAGGGGAGCTGGGCACTGCGGGGAAAAATTTCTGACCCTACCAACCTGTGGGCTATAGATGGTACAGTACTGGACTATAAAGGCCAGTTGTATATGTTATGGTCGGGCGGAAATGCAGGCGCGCCGCCACAAAATATTTATATTGCTAAAATGAGCAATCCCTGGACGATTACCGGAGAAAAGGTAATGATTGCTACGCCTAACTATGACTGGGAAAAGAAAGGCAACCCGATTAACGAAGGGCCACAGGTTCTAATCAATCCTGATGGCCGTGTATTTGTGGTATACTCCGGCAGCGGCTACTGGTCTGACGGATATTGTCTCGGGTTGCTTACTTTGAAGAATAACGGGGACCCTATGAATCCTGCTGACTGGACAAAGAACTCACAGCCTGTTTTTTCCATGCTGGCAACTAGCAAGGCCTATGGACCCGGCCATAATGGTTTCTTCAAATCGCCTGATGGTAAAGAAGACTGGATCATTTACCATGCACGCAGCGTTGCCAACGATGGCAATGCAGGCCGTAATCCCCGCATTCAGCGCTTTACCTGGAACACTGATGGTACTCCCAATTTCGGTACGCCAACAAATATTGATATACCGCAGAACCGGCCCTCCGGTGAAACGCTGCGCTATATACATCCCAAAACCAAATGGTCTGTCGCAGGCTTTAGTTCAGAAGAAACCGCTAACAGCCGGAACCGGCTTATAGATGGTAATACAGCAACGTTTTGGGTAGCACGCTATACTTCCAACCCAACTGATTATCCCGACCACTGGATCACAGTGGATATGGGCGAAGTAGCAAGGGTGAACGGATTTATTGTAAACCAGAAAGAAGGCGATCGAAAAATAAAGGAGCTGCAGATACTTATTAGCAATGACAATAACACCTGGGAAACCCTTGGCGTGTTTGCACTTAATAATTTTGATGTGCGGAATCTGTATATTGATCTGCCGCAACGCAAGCAGTTCCGGTATTTCAGACTGGTGCCCAAATCCGGCCATGTAGCAAGCGAGAAGCAGCCTGGCCTGGCAGAAGTGTCTACTTTCAGGTATAAAGATTAAATAACAGATGGTACATGACATTTTTCCCGATTTGTGCGGGCACCAACCGGGCTTTGTAGTGGGTATGCAAACACGCACCACTTCATTTCAAATGTTATGCACACCGGATGGAACGATATTTAAAAAAATGAGCATAATGAATAAAAGAATCTTTACGTTATTATTGTTATCACTTCCTTTTCAGTTTTTGTTTGCGCAGAAGGATGTACTGACCGGCTTTCCCAAAGGTTATACACCCGAAGAAGTGGGAAGACTTATTGCTTACCGTTTTGTGTACTCAAAACATGCGCTTCATGCCGGCAAATGGATTGGGTATCCTGAAACCTTTTACTGGAATGGTGCACTTAACTTTGCCCGTCTGACAAAAGATGATATGCTGGCGGGGTTCCTTAAAAAAAGATTTGAGCCGTTGTTTTCAACAGAAAAAGAGCTGTTGCCCATTCAAAACCATGTAGACCTCAACATGTTTGGCAGCCTGCCGTTAACGCTCTGGCAGCTTACGAAGGAGCAACGTTATTTTGACCTGGGTTTGCCCTATGCCAACACACAGTGGGAATTACCTGCAAACGCGAGCCCTGAGGAAAAAGTATGGGCAGATAAAGGGTATAGCTGGCAAACGCGCCTATGGATAGATGATATGTATATGATTACTATTGTGCAAACCAAGGCTTATCAAGCAACTGGCGATAAGAAGTATATCGACCGGGCAGCCAGGGAAATGGCCCTTTATTTAGATGAGCTGCAACGCCCCAACGGTCTTTTCTATCATGCGCCTGATGTGCCTTTTTACTGGGGCCGCGGCAATGGATGGATGGCGGCAGGTGTAACGGAATTATTACGCTATTTACCTGTAAATAATAAATATTACTCCCGTATTCTGCAGGGCTATCAAAAAATGATGAAAAGCCTGAAAAATTATCAGCGGCCCAATGGTATGTGGAACCAACTCATTGATGAGCCGGATTGCTGGGCAGAAACATCCGGATCAGCCATGTTTACGTATGCGTTCATCACAGGAGTTAAAAAAGGATGGTTAAATGCCAGGAAATATGCCCCGGCAGCCCGCAAAGCCTGGATGGCCCTGGTGGACTATGTAGATGATAAAGGCGCTGTATCCGAAGTGTGCGTGGGAACAAATAAAAAGAACGATAAACAGTATTATTACGACCGACCGCGAAATACCGGCGACTATCACGGGCAGGGTCCTTATCTATGGTGCGTTGCAGCTTTACTGGAAAAATAATGTATATCACTTATGATTAAAAACAGCATTGAGTAAAAGATGCCTGTTAAATGAACCAATGTCGTGCCAATTAAAAGCTTGTCTGTCGCCGTGAAGTTCAGTAAAGGGATTAAAATTCTTTGAATGACAAGTAACGCTGTCAGGCAGATGGCCACAGTGAGCCTGTCGAACTGTTGACAAAGCCGCAGGCGATAGATATTGATGCCCTTCGTCAGAACCAGGACACATTAATTTTTTTTATTTAAATTACTTATTATTAACAGCTTCTCGAAGGGTAGTTCTCGCTTTGCAGGAAATGAAGGATACAATAAGTATTTTAGCACTGGTTTGATGATATGTATTGTTGCATTTTATGATTGATTCCATGATGAAGAAAATAAAATTATTAGTATTTATTGTATTTGCGTTTTTGCTGCTTGGCAGCACTGCAAAAGAAAAAATCCAGCAGCTAAAGGTGCTACAGCTTAATCTATGGCATGGTACCTATGCTGTGCCCGGCGGCTTTGGTGGTTTGGTAAGTCTTATAAAACAAACAGATCCGGACATTGTACTTTTCTGCGAACTTCAGAATGCTCAAAAAACTGATTTAATTGCACGGTTAATAGATACCCTTAAAAAAGAAGGACAAATCTATTATGGCAAACCGTCTGGTCAAAGTGCAGGAATGATCTCAAAGTATAAAATTGAAGATCAGCAACTATGCTGTTACTCAGATGTGCAGGGGGCTATGACAAAAACGTATATTTCTGTTGCCGGCCATACCGTAGTAGTTTATGCTGCACACCTTGATTATACCAATTATGCCTGCTACCTTCCAAGAGGGTATAGTGGTACTACCTGGAAAAAGCTACCTGCGCCTGTATTAAATGCAGACACTGTATTAAAAGCAAACCGGCTCTCGCAGCGGGATGAAACAATAACTGCATTTATTAAAGACGCAAAGCAGGAAATAAACAATGGAAGATTAATCTTATTGGGCGGAGATTTTAACGAGCCGTCTCACCTGGACTGGCAAGCCGATACCAAAAACCTTAGAGATCATAATGGATTGGTTGTAAACTGGGATTGTTCTGTGATGCTTACTAAGATGGGTATGATAGATTCCTACAGGAAAATATTTCCGGATGCAGTAAAAAATCCGGGTTTTACTTTTCCATCTGCTAACCCGGGAGCAGCAATAAGCAAGCTTACCTGGGCGCCTGAGGCAGATGAAAGAGACCGGATTGATTTTATATATTATTATCCCAACAGTGCATGGTTATTAAAGCATGCGTCTATTGTTGGGCCTGCGGAAACCATATCATACGGAAAAATAACGGCAAATGATTCGCAGGATTCATTTATTGTTCCGGAAGGAGTATGGCCTACTGATCATAAAGGAAATCTGGTTACATTTTTAATCAGGAAAAACCAGTAAATGATCATAGTTCTCAAATAAGCCTTAAGCTTAAATATATTCTGGTGCAAAATCCATGATAAACGGAGCAGTATTTTGGGATTTTTTTTGTAAGACAATGCATATTTTTCAAATCGGAAGCCATGTTTGTTGAATGTATGCAGCTTTAATATTTTGGCCGGTAAAAATGCTTCTGAAATTTTTCATTCCTCCTTTATATATTATGAATGAAAAATTTCATGTACGTTTGACAGATACCATTGCACAAGATCTGAAGGTCTGTTTTATCAGTGGTCAAAAACAGGATCCGATATTGGACTAAATACAATATATGAAAAGAAGAACTTTTTTAAAAGGTGCGGGGCTGTTAACGGGCGGAGCCCTGATGGGAAATGTAGATGTGCTCGCAAATAATCAGTCATCTGTTATAAAAGTGGGTATTATAGGTTGCGGTGACAGAGGAAAAGGAATGATACATGTGACCCAGGAGCTGAAGGAGAAATTCAGCATTACCGCAATATGTGATACGCTTGATTTCCGGCTGGATGAAACCCGTAAAATCCTTCAGAGCGGTACTTTCCGGGCTTATAAAGATTACCGGAAGCTGCTCGAAGATAAAAATGTGGATGCGGTTGTAGTGGCAGTGCCCCTCCACATGCATTATCCAATTGCAGCAGATAGCTTGCAGGCTGGTAAGCACCTGTATCTCGAAAAAACGATGACCTTTGATATACCGCAGGCATTAAAGCTGGTAGAAATATCAAAACAGCGCTCCAAACAAGTGGTACAAATCGGACACCAATACCGCTATTCTCCGCTTTATTACAAAGTGAAAGAAGTTATAGGAAATGGTCTGCTGGGTAAGGTGAATCAGATAGACTGCAGGTGGGACAGGAATGGCAACTGGCGCAGGCCGGTGCCTGACCCGTCTTTGGAACGCCGCATCAACTGGCGGATGTATAAAGAATATTCGGGAGGCTTGGTAGCAGAGCTGTTATCGCACCAGATCGATTTTATTAATTGGGCTTTCGACACCCACCCCGTAACATTTCAGGCAACAGGGGGTATTGATATTTTTAAAGATGGACGGGAAACATACGACAATGCGCAGGTGATGGTACGTTACCCTAAAGAAGGCATTATTGGTAATTTCGGGGCTACCTGTGGCAATGCTTACGACGGTTATTTGTTTAAAATAAAGGGAACCAAAGGCACTATTTCTTTACTAACAGATCGGGGTGTTTTTTATCCTGAAAAGAATGCTGCGCCTCCAAACGAAGTGGTTGATGGCGTAACCGGTGCTTCCAAAATAGCCTGGAATAAGGAGGGAGGCATTTCAATTCTTCCGGAACCTACAAAAGATGGTACATGGTATGCATTAATGGATTTTTACAAGGCGGTTAAATCCGGAAAATTGCCCGATTCCAATGTTTACACAGGCGCCAAAACCGCAATATGTGTTCATCTGGCTAACGAGGCTTTATACAACCAGCAAGCCGGGTACTGGAAAGAAACCTATTCCGATATGGTGTCCTGATTTGTAGCAGGTCCATTTTTTTCTGGATAAATTCTCTTATATATACAAGAATAGGGGAATGGGGATAAAGCAAAAACCCGCTACGATAACCGTTGCGGGCTTTTGTACAAGATCGTCTTGACATACTTCAATCAGACACCAACGTCCATTACATTGTGGCCGACCCACCCACATTATAGCCTTGACGACTATAACCGGCCCGTATACTCGAAACGGGAATGTATTGTTCATAAGTTTCCATCAAAGAATACTAAAGATAAGATTTTTTTGAAGCAAAGTCAATAAATCCGGCTATTATTTTTTACATTCAGCAACCAATTAAACCTGTTATCGTGTTATATACCTTATACCCCGAAAAGAAAAACGCCCAGATCATTGATGAAGCTATGAACGGTCTGAAAAATGTTATTGGACATAGGATGCAGCAACACTTTGATAATCAGTCTGCAGACTTTCAACCTGTATTGCATCATTTTTACGAAGATACCCAATTTGCAACGTACATACGCCAGCAAACAGGGGAGGGGGCAAATGCAGAAGAATTTACCATTATTATGATGGCATTAGCTCCCCATATTCTTCCCCATTTTTTTGAATCGGCTATAGCACAATACCTGCCGAATGGTGGTGATTTCCCCGAATTTGGCGGGGTGAGAGGCAGTAGCCACCGCGGTATGCTGCCAACAGGGGAGACGGTACAGTTTGTATTAGCCGGCAGGCAATTGGAAAAACGGCTGGAATTACAGCAATATTTTACCGAGGATCATTTTTTTTACGGTAGCAATATGCTGTGGCTCGAACCTGTAAAAGAAGGGGAACCTTTTATGAGCGGCCGCATGGTACTGGCCTCAGATTTTGTTGAAAAGATCTTATATGGTAAAGAAACAGCGCCCCGCTTTGGCCTGGATTTTCCTGCCCGGCGTATCACTACACAGATGAGTTGGGAAGATGTGGTTTTAAATGAGCAAACGGCGGAACAGATCAGGGATATCAATACCTGGATGCAGCATCACGATGCGCTTAAAGAAGATGCGAACCTGAAAAATAAAATAAAGCCCGGCTACAGGGTTTTGTTTCATGGTCCGTCAGGAACGGGAAAAACACTCACAGCAGCACTTATAGGCAAGCAGTTCCAAAAAGACGTGTACAGGATCGATCTGTCGCAGATCGTATCCAAGTACATTGGTGAAACAGAAAAGAACCTGGAAACGGTATTCAGACGGGCAGAGTCCAAGAACTGGATATTATTTTTTGATGAGGCAGATGCTTTATTTGGTAAACGTACCAATGTACAGTCATCGCACGATAAATATGCCAACCAGGAAGTAAGTTATTTATTACAGCGCGTGGAAGATTACCCGGGGCTGCTGATATTGGCGTCCAATTTCAAATCCAATCTCGACGATGCCTTTTTAAGGCGGTTTCATGCGATCATTCATTTTCCTTTGCCTAATGTGAATGAAAGGTTACAATTGTGGCAAAAAGCCATGCCGGCTTCCTTAACTGCCGATGCAGGAATTTCTTTACGTGAGCTGGCGCGTCAGTACGAAATGACAGGGGCGTCCATTCTCAATGCGGTGCATTATGCTACCTTACAATGCTATGCACGCGATTCAAAAGTTATCCTTCAAAACGACCTGCTGGAAGGGATTCGTAAAGAGTTCATTAAAGAGGAAAAGAGTATGTGATGGAGAATAGAAATTGCATTATATTTCAATTTTTATATTTAACATAATATAAATTATAGGACAAAACGGGGCACCGCTGGGGCGGCGCCTTATCCGTTTGTCAGCTATAATTTAGTATTATGTCTGCGGGCTGCCTATATATCAATTAGGTTTTATAGTGCGTTAGAATGGTTTGGTTAATTTTTATGTATCTCTGGGCAGCCCTTGCCCTTGCGGGTAAATAGCCGTAATGGCAGGCGCTCCATGGGCTGGTAAAAATTCCGGTGTCGAACTGAAAACTTACACAGGATTTTTTACTGCACCCATGTTCACGCCGCGTTTGTAGCGTCTTTAAAATTTTTGCCTTTTTGCCAACGCTTCTTTTTTCTCTTTTTAATGGTCGCTCGCTGGCCTGTAAAAACTGCAATATGCCTGTAAGTCTTTAATTGCATTTTTCCAGTCGGGCGCTCGCGTAGTTGTTTATTATCCACTTTTTGCTTGTCCAAAAAGTGGAGCAAAAAAGACCCCGGAAATCGGTTGCCAGGGCGATTTCCGGGGGGAATATCTATTGGACGGTGTGCTTGGCAAATCAACTGTGGAATATAATTGCCTGGCGGACGCAGGTGGCTCTACAGCTCGTTTACAGCATCCAGCGTGTAATGGCTAAGCGTTTCGATGGCTTTGGTAAATACCTTGATCTGCCACGTGGAAAAATGGCGCAAAGCTCCGGGCTGCTCGTTCACCAGAAATATATTGTCGGGCGTGGTAAAACCATACTGGATATCAGGTACAGTACGGGGTTTATATCATTCATATACACGGTGAGGAATATCAACAAATCCGCACGCGGCGTGTAATCAAAGTCGCGTTGATTGATACTAAGGCTGCAGGTTGTTATTATCGCCTGTCGGAGGGCCTGCCCCCGCGTGAGGGATAGCAGCGGTAGCCCACAGCCGCGGCCTAAGCCGGGGCGAGGACTACAAGCGGATAGCCCGGCCCCGGTATGGGGTTTGGGAGCGGCTCTTTATTACTTCGCTAAGGCTACAAGGTGTACCTTGCTGCACTGTTGCCCATCGGCCCCATACCGGGGGCACGCCCTAAAAGAAAAAAATAAAAACCAATCCATACAGACCACCCCTCGCCCACACCGGACATACACTATCGCAGCCATGAGGCCAATCAAATTTAAATGCTAATTTTGTTAGTATATGATGCAGCGATCCGGCAGTGCAGATTTACCCCTTCATAACGGCCAGGTGCCGCCCTGGCTGGCAGCGCGCATGGCGGCATTGGGCAAGGCGATTGTGGAAGAAATTATTGCCAGCCAGGGTAAAAGCGCCCTGCTGTCTAAGCTCAGCGACCCCTTCTGGTTCCAGAGCCTGGGCGCAGTGATGGGTATGGACTGGCATTCTTCGGGCATTACTACTTCGGTAATGGGGGCTTTAAAAAGGAGCATCAACCCGCTGGACAGGGAGCTGGGCATCTGCATCTGCGGCGGTAAGGGCCGCCACTCGCGCAACACGCCCCAGGATATCCTGCGCTTTGCCGAAACCACGGGCCTTAACGCGCCCGACCTGGTGCGCAGCAGCAAGCTCAGCGCCAAGGTGGATAATACGGCCGTGCAGGATGGCTTTCAGCTGTACCAGCATCACTTCATTGTGAGCGACGAGGGCCAGTGGACGGTGATACAGCAAGGCATGCGCGACAGCAGCGCTACGGCCCGGCGGTATCATTGGCACTCCCCATCGGTACAATCGTTTACCGAAACGCCGCATACCAGCATTTACGGGGCCAACCAGGGCAACATCCTCAACCTTACCGATAAGCTGGCGCAACCATTAAAAACGGCTATGATGGAAGTGGCCACGGAAAACCCGGACCGGATGCTGCCGGAAATAGCGAAGATGAGGCACCTGGTAATGCCCGGTCACCACGATGTGAGGGCCAAGGATGTGGACCTGAAGCGCCTGGGCGCGGTGCTATGGCTGGCGCGGGAAAAGCAGGTGCAGCACTTTGAAGAGCTGCTATTGCTGGAAGGCCTGGGCCCTAGAACCTTGCAGTCGCTGGCGCTGGTGAGCGAGGTGATCTACGGGCAGCCCACGCAGTTTAAGGATCCGGCGCGTTTTTCGTTTGCCCATGGCGGTAAGGATGGTCACCCCTTCCCGGTACCTACTAAAGTGTATGATGAAACGATCGACACCTTACAGCATGCCATACAAAGGGCGAAGCTGGGCCGGCAGGATAAAATGCAGGCGATACAATCGCTGTCGAAAATAACGGACCGGCTATCTAAAGATTTTATTCCGGATGGTAGTATTGACGAGGTGATCGCTCACGAAAGAGCGGAATCCTGGAAATATGGCGGGAGGACGGTTTTTGGGAAGGTGAAGGAGCCGGAGGGAAGGCAGTTGGATTTGTTTGATGAGCAGGGATGATGGGCGTGCATTTGAAAAAGTTACCAAATTTTGGTAACTTTATGTAAAAGGAAATGTTATGGGACGCAATACCTCTGTATCATTGGGCGATTACTTTGAAGATTTCGTAGAGCACAGTATAGCGGCAGGCAGGTATAACAATGCCAGTGAGGTTATAAGGGCGGGGCTGCGATTGCTGGAAGAGGAAGAAAACAAGGTTCAGGCGCTTAAAAAAGCCATTGAAGAAGGCATTAATAGCGGCGTTGCTAAAAATTTTGACGCAAAAAAACATTTAGAACATCTAAAGTCTGCAAAGAAAAAAGATGGCTAAATATGTATTGACCAATAAGGCCGTTGAAGACCTCACCAGGATTTGGGATTATACTTATGAGGCCTGGTCGGAAAACCAGGCGGATAAGTATTATGCGTTGCTTATTTCAGCCTTTGAAGAAATAGCGGAAAGTCCAGGTTTGGGTAAAAGCTATGCGGCGCTATCAAAAGAGATATTGGGCTTTAAAGTAGGCAAGCATATTATTTTTTACAGGATACTAAAACCCGGACAAGTTGAGATGGTGAGAATTCTTCATTCAGGAATGGACTTAAAAAACAGACTGAGAGAATAATTGCGGCTAATTTCGAACTATACAAAATAAAAAAACTATCTATGACCAGCTTTTAGCGATGGTTAACGAATTCCCTTTTAAAAAAATAATGTCTTTTACAGAAGGCGAATTTTAAATGATCAGCTACTGTAACATAACGCGAAATTACAGGACATAATCACAACATTATTTACTACATTTACCACAATGAACATCAATAAAATCACTACATAATCCTCTTGTATACCGGCAATAAACACAACTGTGGCACCCCCAGGAAAATTTTGCAGCAACACTTAAGGGTTTAACCAGGCAGTGAAAATAAAACCGGATTGATAAAAATATTATGGATACCAGGAATCAACAAAACCCAATTAAACGCCGTGACTTTTTACAAAAAACTGCGGTATTAGCAACTTCTGCAATCTTCTTACCCTTTTTGGGCAATCATGCATATGGTGCATCAAATACTATAAAAAACAATAGCTCCATTCCAACCGTTAAACTCAATAATGGTTTATTGATGCCCATTCTTGGCTTTGGCACCTATTCATTAAAAGGTGATATATGCCAGCGTTCGGTGGCTGAAGCTATTGCTGTAGGGTATCGCCTTTTCGATACAGCCAGCAGGTACGGAAACGAAACATTTGTTGGGTCAGGAATTCAACAAACTGGTATAAAAAGAGATGAACTCTTTATCACTTCAAAAGTTTGGGTAGATGATTCAGGGTATGAAAAGACAAAAATGGCTTTTGAAACCTCTTTAAAAAAACTGGGCACCGATTATTTAGATTTATACCTTATTCATCGGCCAAGAGGAGATTTTAAAGGTTCCTGGAAAATGATGGAAGAGCTCTATAAAGCCGGTAAAATAAAAGCCATCGGCATCAGTAATTTTACCCCGGCTCAATATAACGACTTAATGTCAGTGGCGACAATTAAGCCCGCAGTTAACCAAATTGAAACGCATGCATTCTTTCACGAGATAGACTCTTATAATGATTTGAAGAAAAACGGCGTACAAATGGAAGCCTGGGCACCATTTGCAGAGGGTAGAAACGGACTGTTTACCAATCCAACTTTGGCTGATATTGGCAAAAAACACAATAAGACCAATGCCCAGGTAAGTTTAAGGTGGCATTACCAACGTGGCGTAGTGGCTATACCCAGAACGGTTCAAAAGGCACATATGATTGAGAATTTAAACATTTTCGACTTTAAGCTCAGTAAGTCTGAAATGAAAGCAATTGCAGCTTTAGATCTGAATATCTCTCAATTTCCGGAGTGGACATAAACATACCGGAGCTGTTCCTTTACCTGCGTTATCTTTCTTCAGAAAGAACTGAAAACTGAATGGGTGATGTTCACCAGGAAGTATTAAAGTTCGCTTTTGAGAGATAACCCGGCAAAGGCTGAATCGTATGCTTCCCGCTCAATATCGTTACAGGGCTAAATAAAAAATTAGAACAAAAGAATTTCTGGCATTTTCGGGCACCCGAACCAGGCTCACCCATCATCCAGCGTATTGCGGGTTGTTATTGTCGTCTGTCGGTCAGGCATATTATTTTTTATTAGGGCGTGTCCCCTGCCCTAATTGTTGTTGATATTTTAGTGGTCAGGGGTAGATTGGGTATATTTCTGACCCTGACGGTCATTTATGGGAGCTTGTATATCCGCCACAGCAAGATTAAAAGACCAAACAAACCGTAGCCCCGAAAAACCGTAAAAAAATAATACAGCTGACAAAACAGGAGTCTGATTATATTTTTTTCATTTTGCAATAAAGAAATTAAAAAACGCAACCAATTCTTCATCCAGGAAAGAAATTATGGAATCAACAGCCCTTAGTGAAGTCAGACTATTCTAACTCACCTGTATTACCGTTTCACTTGTTCCCATTCTTTTTTAAGCAGGGCAAACTGGATGGTATTTTCATATTCCGGGGTTCCGTCTGCATTTTTTACAAATGAAATATATTCCAGGAATAATCCCTCCTTGCGCATTCCAAGACGTTCGCAGAGTTTTTGGGAGCGTGTATTGTCTTCTTCTACATACGCATAAATCCTTCTGGCGCCCTTCTGTGTAAATAAATACTCCAGCAACCCGCCCGCCGCTTCTATTGCCAATCCCTTTCCTTCAAATCTGGAATTAAAATTCCAGCCAACGCTGTACGTATCGCCTTCCTTCACAGCAAAAAGATTTCCGATGAGCAGATCATTTTCTTTAAGGCATACCGCAAATTGTGAAGCATCTTTGCTTCTTTTAATAACTTCAGTGCGGGCTTCTTCTATCGAAGATACTTTTTCGTCAGCAAAACAATGGACGCGTGGGTTTTCAAAATAATCGAACAATGCCTGCGCATCGCTTTCTTTAAAACGGCGGACGGTCAGCCTTACTGTTTCAAAATATTTCACTGGAATATGGTTTTACATTATACATTCATTTTTACACTTTTTTGCCGCGGTTCCTGCAACTCTTCCGGGTTCCGGGAAATTGCGATAAAAGAACGATCCAATATGCTGAATAAACGATTTTATTTTCAGGCCAAATATAGTCCACATCTTCTACCGGCATTCTTTTATAGGGCTGTAATGATGAAATTGGAAACCGAAATGCGGGAAAGCCTGGCTAAGCCTGGCAGTGTTTCAGCAATTTGGAGTTTTTAAAATGTTGGATTGTGTAAGATGCGGACAAAGCTATTTTCAGGGGATCACGCAAACAGGTCAAAATAACTTAAAAACCAAAAGAAAGACCGCCTCCCCAATCAACTCCCGGTTTTGTACGGCCCGGAATGGGAATCTCTCTTTGGTGAGAACTGATATGACCCTTTAAGGGATTATAATTAGGATAAGCTTTCAGCGCAAATTTTTCATCCATCTTTCTTTGAAGTTCGATTCCCAGCAACGCTGTAAAATGGTTATTGTTGCGAACACACAAGGGGCTGCCCCGGTAGGCTGCGAAATAGGAACTGGAACCAACTCCGAGCATTGATCTTGCCCGTATTTCCCAACTGCTGTTAAATGGATACCTAAAAATGAGCCCTGACAGCAGCAGCCGCCGAATCAGTGAAGACCAGGCGAAAGGGTCCTCAGCACCGGAGAAATTTGCAGCTGCGACAAGGATATCGTGAGGGTGGTGCTGGATGAAATAAGTCATATACAAAGCCTTGGAAACTATGTAAAGGTTTATACGCATAATTCGGTTTATGTCACCCCTGCTACCACAACCGAGATCGAACAAAACCTTCAGGGCGCGCCATTCAAAAGAATCCATAAATCCTACATTGTTGCCCTTAAAAAAATCAAGAGAATAAGCAGCGGGCAGGTCTGTCTGGAGAATGGCACCCTCCTTCCGGTAGGCGTTACCTACAGGCGGGAGCTACTGGAATACTTCAACAGTGAGCAGCTTTCTAAAAATGAGAGTATTTAAGAACACGCGGCCACAGCTCCATCATTTTCCTGTGATGCCATCCACACTTTCTGCCCGTAAAATTTATCCACGGGGATTTCATATTCTGTTCTATATAAAAAAATTGTGACTTTAACACTATTACAGACAAACAATGTACTTATACCATTTGTTCTACAATTAGATTATACGAAAAAACCGTATTCTTAATTTAGAAACAGCACGTATTACAATTTGAATATCATTCCCATGCTAATGGACTGCTTCCCAAGATAGCAGCATCTGCCTCATTTAATCCGCTGATAAAAAGTTTGACTTTTTCTTTGTAAACAGGAAGCAGATTGTTTTCCATGTGATAGGTAGCAGGTTCTACAATATATTTTCCTGCTTTTACAACACCGCCAAATAATACAATCACCTGGGGAGAGAAAAAAGTAATAAACGCCGCTAACGCCTCCCCAAGTATTTGACCTGTAAATCTAAATACCTCAATAGCTGTGGCATCCCCTTTCACAGCAAGGTCATATACGATTTTTGAATTTATTTGTTCGTCGCTGATCTGACTTAAAGAAGAAGCCGGGTTTTTATCACGCATCTGCCTGGCCGTAATGGCTATCCCGGTTGCAGAGCAATATGCTTCCAAAGTTCCATACTGACCCGTTCCCCAATGCTTTCTTCCTCCCGGCCTTACTATGATATGACCGAGCTCGCCTGCAAAGCCGTTATGACCGTGAACAATTTTACCATTGCTAACAATACCTCCGCCAACTCCTGTTCCAAGCGTTAACATTAAAAAATCGTTCAGACCTTTTGCTGAACCATACATCATTTCTCCCAATGCCGCTGCATGGGCATCGTTTGCTAAAATAACAGGAACCTTAAATTGCTTACCAAATTCCTTTACCACATCTACATCTTTTTTCCAGGGGAGGTTAGGCGCATAGCTGATCTGTCCTGTAATGCAACTTCCGTTAGGAGCACAAATACCCATACCAACTAGCTTATAATTGCCCTGTAAGATTTTAAGTCCATTAAGTAACAACGTATGCAATGCTGCAACAAATAGTTCAAAATCGGCAGTACAATTAGTATCAACCACGCCGCGAAATAAAATATTGCCCTTATCATCTACTAATCCATACTTTGTATTGGTTCCACCAATGTCAATACCGGCAACAATACGTTCTAACTGATCACACCATTTCATACTTTCATTAAAAAAGTCGATTTTAACACCTGCTGCCACGAACCTGTTAACAGCGGTTATGTATATTTATAACAGCGAGGCAACATTAATAATGCCATCTTACAAAAGCCTCGATTGCTTCATAATCAGCAAGTCCCAGCTTGTGATATATTTCTGCTGTTTCATGAGTTCTGTCTTCAGCCCGGACCCAGAATTCCCGGGGATCGTCGCCGGGGAAGACCGGAAGATCTTTCTGCGACTGATGCTTAAAGATAGCAAGGCGCTTTCGGTTTACCTCCTGGGGAGACAATGGTACCGCCATTTCAATTTCATGAATAGGATACTCATGCCATGCCCCACGGTACAACCATAACCAACAATCTTTTGTCCATTCATCTGTTTTTGACAGCCGTTTAAGTGCTTCATATAAAATATCAAAGCAAACTTTGTGTGTGCCATGAGGATCGGCAAAATCTCCTGCCGCAAAAACCTGGTGAGGCTTAATACTACGAAGCAATGCTATAGTTTGCAAAATATCATCCTCAAATGAAACTTCTTTTGCCAGCTTTGCACGATCATAAAATGGCAGATCCTGAAAGTGAATATTTTCATCGGGCAGGCCTACAAAGCGAGCTCCGGCTATAGCCTCTCCTTTCCGGATAAGGGCTTTAACAGTACGAACAACTTCGGGATCTAATTGGTTGGGTTGTTTAACTTTAAAGAAATCCCTCACTTCGCTATAAATTCCTGAAGTAGTTGCGTCATCGTTGTGCACTGCCCTGGTATAATCCTGCACAAACTCAAGGTAACGTAATACATCATCATCCCATACAGCCGTATTGCCAGAAGTTTGGTAGGCTACATGTACATTATGTCCCTGATCTGCCAAACGAATAAAGGTTCCTCCCATTGAAATGACGTCATCATCAGGATGGGGAGAAAAAAGAACTACATTTTTCCGGGCGGGGTGGGCCCGCTCCGGCCGGTTAGAGTCGTCAACGCCAGGTTTCCCCCCGGGCCACCCGGTAATGGTGCGTTGAAGTTCATTAAAAATTTTTATATTAATGTTATAAGCAGGTCCTTTTTCAGCTACAAGCTGCGCCATACCATTATTATTATAATCTTCATCGGTCAGCTTCAATATTGCTTTATCTACCTTTAACGACAACCATACTACCGCTTTTTTAATTAGCTCATCAGTCCAAACCACATTATGCGTTAGCCATGGCAAATCGAAACGGGTTAATTGCGAAGCAGCTCCTTTATCCAATATAAATTCTATATTATTGGACAATTGTAAGTAAGTAGCAGGTATATCAGCAGAGATATTTCCTTCTACCGCTTTTTTAACAATCGCTGCTTTTTTTTCATTCCAGGCCATTAAGATAATTTCCTTAGCCTTAAAAATGGTACCCACTCCCATTGTAATGGCCTTTGCAGGTACATTTTCTTTACCACCAAAATCATGTGCCGCATCACGCCGGGTAAGGTCGTTCAGCACCACTAACCGTGTACCCGAATTCGGAGCTGACCCCGGCTCATTAAAGCCAATATGACCGGTACGGCCTATACCCAGAATTTGTATATCCAATCCGCCGAGACCGGATATTTTTTGTTCGTACGCCTCGCAAAAAGCGGGAATAGCCTCTTCAGATAATGTACCATCAGGAATATTAATATTGGCTTTTTCAATATCAATATGGTTGAACAAGTTTTTGTTCATGAAGGTTACATAACTCTGGTCCGCATCTGCCATCATGGGGTAATACTCATCCAGATTAAAGGTTATTACATTTTTGAAACTGAGCCCTTCCTCTTTATGCAGACGAACCAACTCTTTATAAACTTTAACCGGAGTAGCTCCTGTAGCTAATCCTAATATGGCCCTCTCTCCTTTTGCCTGTTTTTTTTTAATAATTGCTGCAATCCGATTTGCTACACTAATTGAGGCTGTTGCCTGATCTTTATACACCTTAACAGGAACCTTTTCAAATCGGGTTTCTTCTAATAAATTTAATCGTGCCATTCTAAATATCTATTAATGTCGTGAATAATCAATAATTGAACACATGGTTCATGCTTCCACATCAACCGATTTTAATACAGAATAAACCTTAAATAATCCTCTCGGAACGTGAAAACAGCCCTTCCATTTTCCCCCTTTCAGGGTAAGCAGTGGCTCTCCCCGGCGATTTAAATAACCAAACCATTCGCCATATAATGGATCAGAAAATTTTGAGAATGTATAGCTATCCAGTTTTTTAAACCATTGACGGCAACGTTCTTCGCCGGTGTATGCAAAACCTTTTGCCATACAAACCAAAGCTTCAACGTGTACCCACCATAATTTTTGATCCCACTCTAATTGCTGAGGGGGCTTGTTTAAAATGTCTTTGAAATATAAAATACCATCGTATTCATTATCCCATCCAAACTCTAAAGCACGCAAGGCTATGTCAACACATCGCATCATTAATTTCTTGTCGGCCCTGCGTTCCGCAATATCCATCATAAACCACATGGCTTCGATTGTGTGGCCCGGGTTAACTAACCTACCTTCAAACGAATCAGAAAGAGTGCCGTCCTGGAATACACTTTCCATAATCAAACCAGATGATGGTTGATAAAAAACTTCCATAACCTCATGCACCACATTATCGATTAGGGCATCAACTGTTGCAGCGCCAACAATATGCTCCAGTTCAAGAGAGAGGTTGCTCAAAATCATCGGCAATGCAAAACCTTTTAAAGGTCTGGTTCCCGGATAGCTTTTATTATATGCACCCTTGGGATTGTTCTGTCGTTTAAGAATACGATTAAAAGTTTGATAAGCAACATCACCATACTCCTCTTCACCTGTAATTTTATACAGTGCCGCCAAACCCATACTGGCAAAGCAGTCAGAAAAAATATTATATGGCTGAATAAGTGGCCGCCCGCTTTTGTCCAACGAAAAATACCAGTCGCCGTTTTCATCACGTCCATGTTTCAACATAAATTTTGCACCGTGTATGGCCATTTCTTTCCATACTTCTTTAGCCTCTAATTCGGCATACAGCATAGCCATCGTCCAAACCTGTCTTCCCTGCAACCACATGAACTTATCGGTATCAAAAACCTTTCCCTCTCTGTCCAGGCAGGTAAAAAAACCTCCATTGCTTTTATCTAATGAATTTTTTTCCCAAAATGGCATTACATTTTGTAATAGCTCTTTTTTGTACTTCTCTCCGTAACTTTTCATTCTTTTACATTTATTTATCATTATTCTATTCGTACCAAATATCCGTTACCATATCACAAAGCAGTGATATACTCTTTGTACCTGTTATATAAGTGCCCTGCCTGTAAATAAGCCGACTGCGGGCTCATGAAATGTGAAAATTCAAACGTAATAGCCTTATCATAACCCGCCCTACGCGCGGCATCCAGTTTAAGCTTCAATTTTTCGAACTTAATTGGCAGGAATTTAACAGGCATATCTCTATCGAAGGATTCAGCATTGGTCCAGCATTGCATGCCATATTTATCAGCAAGTCGTTTATTTATCAAAAAAAAATCGTCCAGTTCACTGTAATCAATATGGCCATCCTGAAAGGCAACAGCATCCACCGCCTTATGTATCTCCTGGAATATTTCGTCCCACTCTCTTTCATGCTCTGCCAGAGATATAACGTCTTCTTTAGCCAGATCTGCAGATGCAGCCAGTACCGCTTTTTTACCATCTATCCACGGTGAGATAAAAGTTGATAACCCGTTGCTTACACCTTTACACTGTTCACCCAACAAGCGAAAAGCCTGTGCCGCGCCTTTAGTTTTACGGCTGATCTCCATACTTAAGTACCAGCCAGCAAAACTTGTATAGTGACCGTAGCTTTTCCATACCTCATCAATAACAAACCGGTTGGCATCAATTTCGTGTTGCATATTACCGGTATCCCAATACCGGCCGCTATCATACAACCCGAAATAAAACTTCATACCATACTTGTCAGATAATTGAAGGAACATTTCTACCAGGTCAACCGGAGGACGGTAACAGCCCAGATTATTTTGTAACCACTGTGATGGGTAAGTGATAAATTTCCGGTAACCACTTCTGATCATAATTACAGTGTCAATTCCAATGGCTTTCATATATTCGAAATCTTTTTCCCACTCTTTTTTACCCCAGTTCTGATGTGGGATATCGTGTGAAATTTCATCAATAAAAGTTCCTGTTATTTTCATTTATAGATACTTTTTGGATTTTAGGAAATTAACCCACCTGATATATGCTTCAGGTTTTAAATGCACTCCATCCATTGTAAATGCTGCTTTTAAAACACCTTTTTTATTTTGAAATAAAGGGCATATATTAATATATGTAACTTGTTGCTCACCTGCTAATTGTTTCAGCTTTTTATTAAACGCCGGAACTAACTTGTTACAACCTCTGGCGTATTCTTCTGTTAGGATCGCTTCATTAATAGGTAGCGCACTTTCTATATAAATCTTTGTTAGAGGCGATGCTGTCTTGATCTTTTTTATTATGAGACGATAATTGTTGATACTTATATCATAAGGTATTTTTTTAAACTGGTCGTTAATGCCATCCATCAAAAAAATAGCTTTAGGCTTTAACCGTAAAACCTCATCTATTCTCGCCAGGATGCCAAAAGAGTTATCACCTCCTATCCCTCTGTTAATAACCGGGAACACGCTACCCGCCAATAGCTGGTCCCACGGACCTCTTTCAGTAATACTATTGCCTAAAAACACGATAGCCTGTTCTTCAGGTTTCGTGTTTTTAAAATGTTCCATTCGTTGTTTGTAATACCAATTATCGTAGCTGCTATCAATTTGCTGGCCTATTACATAAAAGGGGAACATTATCAGTACTATCAACATCAACTTTATTTTGTAAGTCACCGTCATCGTATTTAGTTATTCATTTTTTAAAAGCCTTACCAAAAGCACCATAAAAAATTATTTTATTTCCGTAAGCCGTATAGCGAAACCACCGCCGGGAGCCATATCCAGCTTTAAAACAGAATGATTGGAAACTAATATGGTTTTACGCTTATAATCTTTTCCCACACGATCTGCGTTTATACCATCCATAAAAATCTCTGCCTCAAAATCTCCTTTCCTGAGAAAGGATAGCTCTATATCCAATGACTTTTTTTCCCAGTTGTTTAATCCTCCAATGTACCAGGTACCTTTTTTTTGCCGTGCAACAAGTATATGGTCGCCAATCTTTCCACTTATGGCCAGCGAGGTATCCCAAACGGTAGGAATTTTTGCAATGAAGTCAGTGCACGCTGGTTCTGCTTCGTAATTGCTGGGGCTGTCGCACAACATAACCAAGGGTGAATGAAATACTATATATGCTGCCAATTGCCTGCACCTCGTTCCCTGGCTCATTGCTTCTGAGCTTATGGCCCTGTAATTATCTTTAGTTGCATTACGCATGGCTCCCTGTGTATAATCAACCGGTCCTGCCACCATCCTGATAAAGGGAAAGATTACGTCATATGTAACCTGATCAACAGCAATATCTGACCATTTCATTTGTTCCATGCCATGTACACCTTCAAAATTCAAAACATTAGGATAGGTTCTTTGCAGCCCTGTAGGTTTATAAGAGCCATGAAAATCTACCAGCAATTTATATTTAGCGGCAGTGCTTGCTGCTCTGTAAAAAAAATCAACCATCAGTTGATCATCTCTATCCATAAAATCGATCTTAAATCCCTTTATTCCCATTTCAGAATAGAGTCTGCACACTTCCTCCATATCGCGTTCAAAAGCATAATACCCTGCCCATAGAATGATACCTACGTTTTTCTCATTTGCATATTTGATGAGTGCTTTTAAATCTATAGAAGGAACCACCTGTTTTAAATCGTATTGAAGATTAACGGACCACCCTTCGTCCAGCAGTACATATTCCAAACCACTTTTTGCTGCAAAATCTATATAATACTTATATGTATCATTATTGATACCAGTCCTGAAATCAACACCATGCAGATTCCAGGCGTTCCACCAGTCCCAGGCTACTTTACCGGGTTTTATCCATGATGGATCTTTAATTTTTGACGGTGTAGCCAGCTTGTAAACCATATCATTTTCCAACAGGTCCTGATCTTTGGCTGCAACTGCAAAAACTCTCCAGGGAAAGTTGCGAACCCCAGTAGATTGGGCAATATAATGTTCCCTTTCTTTTACTAAAAGCTGCAGTTGATTATAGCCACCCTGTTCAACTGTTTTAGGATATGGTGCAAATACTGCCGTTAGTTGATTATGGCCTTCTTTGTTTTGTAAATACATACCCGGGTAATTCTCAAGATCCGCTTCAGTAATCAATAGCTTTTTACCGGATTTAACCTCTGTCAGCAATGGCAAAAATGCCAGCCGGGCTGTATCCATTTCCGATACTTTAGAGCAGGTATAGGTATTTTCAAATGAGTTATGGAATTGCCGTTCCAATGTGAGCTCGCCAGTTGATTTTACATAAGGTATATAAGCTTTTGAACCATCAGCAAAACCAAAAACTCCAGTCTCATGTTTTACCAAAATTTCGCTGCTGAATGTAGTCGCAAAACGATAAGCAAGGCCTTCATCATACAACCTGAAAGTAAGGTTCCAATTTCCTTTGAAGAATAATGTAAGTTCGTTATAATGATCAATTAATGCTGCTTTTTTATAAAAAGGACTATTAATAATATGATGAACATTATTTAGCTTCTTACTTGCTATAATTTTCGGAAGTGTAGTCCCTCCTGCATTATTAGCAAAAACTTCTATACCTATTTGCGATGGCTTTAATAAAGTGTCGCTTTCGTGTATCAGTTGAAGTGATAACTTACCGTGTGTGTCTATTACAGCTTTCAATTTACCATCAGGAGAAAGTAATGTAAAAATTGCCGGTGATTGTTTCACTTGTGCACGGACATTTGTAGTCCATCTTAACAATAAAACTACTATCATTAAAGCACTTGCTACTTTTATATTCAATCTTAACATCGTTCTATTATATTTTACCAGCAAATTGCCAGGCTGATAATTTCTTATCACTTCGATGAGCTCAGGATCGCCAAAACCACTTACGATCTGTTGCATACACGGTAACTATAATCATCAACAGCAAATAAACCACTGTCTGAATTAAACCTAAAAAAGGATGCTTATCTGCCAGTATACCCAACAATGGACGCACATGCAATAGCTCTAACAAGGGAGCAATGAAAAAAGCAATAGCACAATATGCCAGCATTGGGTTTTGGCCTGTTTTGACAATTGAAGAGATAATAACTGACCGTGCGTAACGTTTTGTCAGGTAATCGCAAACAATATAAAATATGAAAGCCAATCCGCCGGATAAAAACCAGTAACTAAACGACGATGGATCTTTTTTGATTCCACCTTGCCAGGGTTCAAAGCATAATCCAATACTGGCAAGCGCATAGCCCCACACAAATAATTTTTTATAAAAAGCAACCTGTTGCTGCCGGCACTTCCTGAAGTTGATAAAAAACAATATTCCTATCAGAAAATGGCCACAAACGTTTATATTTAACCATCGTAAATAAAGCGTAACAACATGAAATACTAATACGATAAAACAGCCCAGAGCGAACCAGCGAACAGTTTTTTCCTCAGTACCTTCGGAGTTTGCGGTTGCTTCACGGTGCTTTAGCAGCAGATCGCCCAGAACAGAGCCAGGTAGTACGATGCAGAGATATTGTAAATATGAAAAATTATATATCCACTTCCAGTTTTGCCCAAGCTTAGAGAACGCCTCAGTCCACCCTCCGGCAACATCTTTTGTTAACCACAATCCGCATACTGCTGCCATAACAGCAATTCTTGCCAATATGCTTTTTGCGGTAAGCAACCAAATTACAGATCCCCACACTGCCATATTTGCAAGAATGAGTATAATAATGTCACTATGGAATATATCGAAGTGCTTACCCATCAAACTGCTGTGGTAGTAAATAAGGATTGATATAATAAGAAAACCGGCCATCTGAATACCATAACGCCTTACAGGTGTTCCCCGGAAACGTAAAAAGATAAGGAAGTAAGCAAAAAACGTTAGCAGTGCTGTTAGTGCCCTCAGCCATGATGCTCCATTCAGATTAACGGGGTTCAAAAAAGCCAGTGTTATTGCAAAAAAAACTAATAAAATTCCCCTTTTCAGTAACCCGAAGATGATGGTACGATAACTTTTGTCTGTCATTTTTTTTGTAAGCGCCAACGGGAAGGCAGCACCCATGGCAAAAAGGAAAAAAGGGAAAACAAGATCCACCCAGGTAATCCCGGGAATGGATGGATTGAATTTAAAATCAGGAGGACCTACCTGCGCATGATACATCCATGCAGGGAACCTGTCACTCCATGGGAATACAGCAGATAACACCATACCAATAATGGCGAAGCCCCTAAACAGATCTATACTATAATTTCTTTTCATCATTCAATTTTAGTATGTGTCATCTGCCAGCTCATTTATCTTTAACACGGCTTGTTAAAGTATACAAAAAGGGCGCTGCCGGAAAGCCGTAATTATTTGTAAGATTGCCGGTCTTATAATTACTAAAGCAATAACGCACCTTATAAGGTTGTATTATACTATCGTTCCAGACTTTGACCATGGGGGTCGCATTCAATATAACGGCATTAGCCGGTAAAAAAATGCCATCAGCGCCGGCAATTTCAAAACCAGTAATTGCTTCATTTTCAGGGTTAAGGCCATGATCTCCATATTTAAAAGTCATCTCTACAAAATGATCCTTCATTACAGCCGATTGAATGACCGGTCCGGTCGGATAAAATCCCTTGAGGCCGTATGTATCTGACAACGCCCAAAAAGCCAGTCGCTCACCTACTTCTCTTTTACGCGGAGGGTGAATAAAAACTTCATCTCCCAAGTCCCCTGTATGAACCATTCCCACATGCTCCAGTTCCTGAGAAAGCTCTAGTTGAACCTGCCTGAAATACGCCCAGTCCAGCGAATCGTTACCCACTGACTTCCACGGCACTAACTGAACATAATAAAAAGGCATTTTCTCATGGCGGAATAAATTCCTGTAGCCCTTAAGCATTTCCGGGAATAGCTTTTTATAAAGTTGGGGATCCGGTGTATTAGCCTCTCCCTGGTACCACAACATGCCTTTTATTGCAAAGCCTTTCCATGGATGTACCATGGCATTATACAGCAAAGTTGGTGTTCCTGCTGCCCACCCAAACTCCTTTTGCTGAAGATCGGGTAACGCTATTCCGGGAAAAGCGGATAACATTTCTTTGCTCATCCATGCTTCTATTTTAGACATACTCCATGAACAGTTAATTACACCTATAGGAACATCATCTATAATTTGATTTAATTTGTTGGCAAAGAAATAAGCCACGGCACTGAATGCTGCAACATTTCCAGGATCAGCAGTTGTCCACCGACCATCTATTCCATCAGATAAAGGTTTGATGCTCCAGGCATTTTTCACTGTGAACAAACGGAGCAGCCGGTTAGATTTTGCTTCGGTTATTGCATCCAGAGAACCGTACACAGGTTGCCCCCTGAAGCCTTTTACCGGCATTTCCATATTAGACTGACCGGAGCAAAACCAAATATCGCCAATTAAAATATTGGTAAGATATAATGGTTCTCCATCATCAAAACAAATCGTATAGCTATTTTTAGACGCTCCGGGCGTCTTAATTCTCAGCTCAAAGTTTCCTTCCTTGTCAGTATAAGCTATTTCTTTTTTTGTGAGATTCCACGACCCAGAAAAATAAAGCCTGGCGGAGGCCCGGGCTGTTCCGGTAACAAGCACTTCACTGTTTTGTTGCAGCACCATATTACTGCTCCAAATAGACGTCAACCTGACCTTTGCTGCCGCATCAATGTTTAATAATAAAAATAAAATATATGCAATGAAGACTAATCTTTTGCTCATATTGTTCTATTTTCTTCTTTTTAACTGTTCTGTATATACCCTGCCAAAACGATCCGTTACTTTTACCTGAATTGAAGCATTACTGTCTTTCACTTTGGCCCTGAACAGATGTTCGGTTTCAACCGGGCTAATCCAGTCATATTTCATCTTTTCCTTATCCGAACATAATTCAAATGCCAGTGGATCATATCCTTTGTATCTTTCCATATCACCCATCAGCTTACTATTCTCAAACCATTCCACTTTCCATTTATCATCATAATTCCAAACGTTAGCTATCAGCTCAGGCACCCCTGCTTTTTCTTCGTAATAAATGCGTAACTGGTGGTCTTTACCAAAACCCGCACTCTTGTAATACCACCTGACCGAATCATCATTTACTTCATATACCGCATAACCACGAGGCGTTCCATCTAAACAAACCGGAGCTTTCCACCAGGTACCACAAACAGCCGCTGTATTGTGTTCAAATAAATTATCATTGTAAACAATATTTAAGTTATAATGCATGTGCCCTGAAAGAATATGTGTCTGGTATCCCTCCAAAGTTTTATGTAGTGCAACAGCATTTACGGTTTGATCTGCTATAGTGGTATAATTATAACTGAATGGCTGCGTTTTCTGCTGAAGTTGGGATGGAATGTGCATCATCAAAAAAACAATACTTCCTTTTGGAACAAAAGCAAGATCCTGCTCTAGCCAACGAAAGGTTTTTTCATCAACGTAGCCCATGTAAAAATAATCCCGGCCTACATAAAAATTATTATTTATAACAATATAATGCGCTTTCCCTTTATTGAAAGAATATACAGCTGGGCCAAAATAGTTATTAAATGTACGTTCAGACGTTTCAAAACTCCTTCCCCAATAAGCCATGTCGTGATTACCGATAACACGATAAAAGGGAATATTCAGTGGTGACATTGAGGAAATATATTCCGGGAACAAATTCGGCATATCTCCTACCATATCGCCCAGGTCAACTCCAAATATATCCTGGTTCTTATAGATCGTAAGATGTTCCTTCATGTCGCGGACTACTTCATTACGATAAGTTGCCAAATCCTTCTGCTCTGTAACCTGTACATCTGCTTGTGCGAAAAAAACATGTTTTCTGTCATCTGCCGGATTTAACATCAGCTTAAAATCATACACGTTCTTGTTTGTAGCTAATTCCTGATAAAAGCAAGGGATAGTAGATTTCTGTTCAACTATATATCCTGATGGTACCGATATCTGAACAAAAGCCTCATCAGAATTCGGATAAAGCATATACTCACCCATCCTGTCCGTTTTTGTTACTGAAACCCCGCTACTTACTACAACCCCTTCAATACCTTTCCCGTTACATGTTACGCGACCTTTTACAGAACGTAATGTTATTACCGGATGCGCGTCAGCGTACAAGCCCAGCATCAATAAAAGAGCAATTAAAATACGGTATCCCATAATATCTAAACGTTACTTTACTATTTCGCCAGATAGGCATCAACGCCTTTCTTTATAGCGTTCCAATAATCATATTTTTTTACGTGAACCAGATCAAAAATGAAATAGCCGTCACATGCATTGATGGCTGCATCAACGGTTTGAGAAACCTGGGATTGTTTGCCACCTCCCGTCCAACCAGTGCCATTGCCCACATCAGGTCCGCCGGCTACTATTCCATCTTTACCAATCATATCTTTTGCCCGTTTACAAAAACCTTCAACGCTCCACTCGCCGCTTCCGTAAATACTACTTGTAGACGCGTAGGCACCAATCAGTGTAATATCCATGAGGTCAGCATATCCATAGTTTTTATAATCAGCATTTGCCCATGCCGGATAGAACTGCCCTGTATTATACGTTGGGCTGGCCCAGTTTACACCTACGTCATAGTAGGTAGAATACCATCCTCCTACGTATACGCCAAAATCTATTTTATTGTTAACTGATTTTACTTTCGCTCTTGCCTTTTCCATAAATCCGCGTATGGTTTTTGCCCTAAAAGCCATCCACTGTTTAAAGTATTTGGGCATAGAAGACGGTAAGGGATAATAATTCGTTCCGGGTACAATAACATCGTTAGGGAAATTAGGAACCGATTCGCCAATATATGTTTCGAACAAGGTTCTTGTAAGTGGTGAAAAGTCTGCCTGAAAATCATTAAATCTCGCCCGATCAAGTATAATACCATCCACATTATACTTTGCAAGATCACCCAATATATTTAATAAGAACTGTTGAACACCTTCGTGGTTGGGATTAAGGAACTTTGTTCCATAGGCATTGTCGGGATCAATGATTGAACTAACGTCCATAGTATTGGTTAATCCCGAAGCCAAGTTAAGAGTAGTTCCCCAGTCTTTTTTTGAATTATCCCGAAACAGCAAGCCCTGCTGTCCCAGACCGTAAGAATATTTATTGCCGGCAACGAATGTGTTAATGGCAGCATACACTTTCAGGCCTGCAGCATGACCCGCATCTATAAAGGCCTGCAGATAGTCCCAGGTTTCAGTTCGTTCATAAAAAGTGTATCCCGCCTCACTCCAATAGTCCAGCTTTTTAACCTGATCTGCATAAGAGGTTTGAAACAAAACATCTCCCATTGTCGGGCGAACATCCAGGACAAAGGCTGTCAGGCCCGCTTCTTTCATTCTTTTGACGTCCTGTTCAATTTTGGCTTTGTTATTAGCATAGTCGGGGAAATTGGCAGCAGCATCAATCCAAACGATTCTCGGTTTATCTTTTTTGGGGTCTGTTCCTCCAGAACCATCACCACCCCAGCCCCAATCCAGTTTTTTATCGTCCTTCTTACAGGAAGAAAAACAAAAGGCCGTTACGGCTAAAAAAAAGATGCCGAAAAAAAATTTTTTATGTTTCATCAGTTTGTTTTTATTTTATTCAGATACTATTCAAAAAGAACAATAATCGTGGAAACTATATTTTACTGAAGACTTAATGCCGTCAATACAGAACGTTGCCTGCCGTCGCTTGGCTTAATCGTTTCCATACCATTAACAAGCATACAACTTGATCCGCCACCGTCCAAATTAAGCGCATCAATACAACCTATTTTTTTTAACACATCAGCCACATTACCGGTGGTTAATCCAGCAACACCAGATGTCATCTGCCGCCCTTCACAGACAAAAAATATCAACTTTCTGTCTGCTGTTATACCAATTGCAGTTCGGGGCTGATCTGTTGCCCCTGAAACATCCAGCAGTTCTTCTATATAAGTGTTTTTAACCACACCTTCTTTCAACAGAACAGATACCCCTCCAATTGCCGTTTTTGCCTGAAACACTTTTGCAGTTACAGGAAAAGTAGCGCCAGGAACTTGCAGCGGTTCTTTTGTCATATCATTTTTAGCGGGTTCAGTATATGAGTAATTTATTCCTGCGTTGGTATAATAAGTCCAGGAAGTTTGAAAAGAGCCATCATCTGACTGGCTAAAAACGCCTAGTGTAGGATACCAGATTGTGATCCAATCTTCAGAATAATAATTTTGATTGGGAGCCAGCATCTCTCCATTACGAAATACCAGGCTTTGCGAGTAATAAAATTTATTAGCACCAAAGAAAAGCCCTGCATTGATAATAACAGGTGCATTTTTTTTCGCATAAAACTGTGCAGGAGTATTAAGGGCGCCGGCACCAAAGCCATTAGCAGTTGCTGAATGAGCTATATCACCCAATACATCCCATTTACCTTTGCTCATGTCTGCTACCGCTATGTAAGCTATGGCCTTTTTTCCCGACAAACTATCCGGGGACCTGTATACATTAATATAACCGGGTAATGTTCCAAAACGGCCCGCCTGGTTTATCCAACCTAAGCTTACTATTGAAGGATTCGGATCTTTCGAGCCGGAACCGCTGCCATTATGTTCCGGCCAACTCCACTCCGGTATGCGGCCCCCTTCCTTTTTGCAGGAAGAACATGTAATTAATATTAGAAACACATATAGCACAATCCCGGTTCTGCTCATAGCCATTATAAAATAGATTAAAAGATGGTGGAGCTTTTTATTCTCCTTTTCTCCACCATCTTTACTGAATAATAATTAATTGATATCTACACAATCAAACTCATAACACGCGAAGTTGCCCACACTGAAATCGATTGTAAATACCTGCATTTTATATCCGTCTGAGGTAGGAGCTATTAATAAATCCCCGGAAGCAGCTACAATTGTTCCCAGTTGACCATAACTGGCCGAGTATACCAGGGCGTTAGTAGCATTCACATTCCCGGAGAAATTGCCCATTGAAGACACATCGTATAAATACAGCTCAGAGTTGATACCCCAGTTCGGGAAATGACTTGGACAATACAATGCAAGGTATTTGGCATTATTAAACTCTTTGGCATCTGTCAAATTATTATTAATACCCCATGCATTACCTGTTGTTTGTGCACCCAGGGATAATGACACAGAACCGTTTTTACCAAGATGGTAAAGGTTGTCATTTCCACTATCATAAAAAGCAATGAATGACCCATCATTGGCATCATTTGATCTGGATGACATTTTGCCACCATTTATACCTTCACCCCAGTAAGGGATACCTGTTGCTTCAACCACCTCCGCGCTGCCAACTACTCCTCCAACAACGCTCCAGCGAACAAATGATTTTGACCCGGATACGCTGGTGCCCTGACAAGTAGCAATGATAACAGCTTTGTCATTCAGGTTCCCATTAACCGATATTCTGCTTCCTACAGGAAAGCCAGATGTATTGGTCCAGGTTATAAAAGGAACCGGCGTGCCCGTCATAGAGGCAGACTTGTAAATATTAACGGTTCCACCAACACCCGCCTGATCTATCAACAAAATATTACCCCTGTCATCGCTGGTAATTGCTCCATCACCTTTCGCACTGCCTAATGTCATTACTCCTGTATATTTACCGGTACTCCTGTTGTAATATTTAGGGGCCGATCCATCTCCTAAAGAAACAGCTATAAAATTTCCGGACGCAGCTAAACTGGGCTTAGAACTATTGCTGTATCCCAAATCATCTAACTTCAGGTTGAAATTTTGGTTTTGAGATCCTGCCCTGAAACCGTAAGAAATTTTAGGTGGTGCCGTTTTCTTAATTTGGTAAACTGTTTTGGCGATACCATCGTGCGCTAAAACGGTAACAGATGTGGGGTTATTTAAATTTATACCCTTTAATGATTCAACAACACTGGCATGTGGAGACACTGAAACCTCAACATCAACGCTCGATAAATCTTCCACAGTAATAAGCGATACAGTTTTTGTATTCTGGTCGATCAAGCCTGTTATGCCCAAAGCCTCTATAGAAAAAAAGGTCAGTGCAGATTTGTTTGATTTGGTGCGTGCTCCTGATATTGTAATATGCCGTACAGTTCCATCAGCTTCGGTTAATGTATACGAATTCTCTCTGGTAAGGTCTACAATGCCCAACGATGGCGAGAGAGTGACATTATTTGCCAAAGCCGCCTCCAACTTCATTTCCTTCATATACAGATCTGTTCCATCAGAACCGGATTCGGGAAAAAACCAGGGTACTGGAATTACAATTTTATCGCCTGCATCAGCAGGAATAACATATCGTATCGCTTCCTGCCCTGTGTACGGGCCAGAAACGAACTTCGCTGTTATGCTGCTGATGGAAGCAGCAACACCCGGATCGGGAACTAGAACAGCTTTTTGACAAGAGCCTAATATGGCGGTTATCGCAATGAGTATAAGATATAAATTCTTTTTCATAACGCTTTGTTCATAAAGATTAATTCCATTCAGGAAATTGGTTAATGGAAACATTATTAGTAATTTCTGATACGGGTAAAGGGAACCGGTACATTTTTTCCGGGAAATTGCGATCTTGTTTATCACAGTCTACGTAAGTGTATACAAACTGACCGCTTCCATTTTTTTCTATCTTTATTCCGTGTACTCTGTTACCGGTAAATGCAGTATGGGCCAGCCCCCAGCGTCGCATATCCCAATAATACTGACCTTCATATGCTAATTCAACTTTCCGTTCCTGTCTTATCTGAGCCATCAGAGCATCGCCCGATCTATCAACATAGGGTAATCCTACACGCGCTCTTATTTTTCTGACTGCTTCATTAGCCAGTGCTGCCGAACCATTTTGATAGCATGCTTCAGCATAATTTAAAAGAACTTCCCCTAAACGCAGCGCCACCCAGGGCTGGATAGAATTATCTGTATTCAGATCTAACGTCTCATCTAACAACTTACGCAAAAAATATCCTGTAACCGTTCTGCCTGCGGGTACCGCATCTTCCTTCCAGGTAGCATACCCGTCTTTTCCCCCAACATATGCCTGTATACTTCTGCCTTTCCAGCTTGCTCCGTTATATAATACAGATGCCTGAAAGCGGGGTTCGAGTTGAGTATATGGCGGGGTTTGGGTTGTACCGCTGGTAGTATGCCAAACAGACCAGTCAGGAAAGCCGCCTGTACCGGCTAATTCGTAAGACTCCACCATTTCCTGAGGAGGCGTGCCATATGCGCCACTGCCCTCTTTATCTCCTCCAGGCGCATAAAAGGCATCGAAACCATGGGTAAACACACGCCTGTCAAAACTGTATTGAATAATGGCTTCTGAATTACCATCTTTAAAAGCATCTGAGTAATTAGCTGTAAGCGAATAACCCATTTTTATTACCTCTTCAGCGGCTTTTTGTGCTGAGGGCCAACGTTTAGCATATAACATTGCACGGGACATAAAACCATAAGCTGCACCACTTGTCAGCCTTCCCTTTGCATTCTTAGAAACCGGCAGGTTTTTACCGGCAAAAAGCAAGTCGTTTTCTACAAAATCCCAACCCACATTTTCGGCGCTTAACGAAGCATTTTTAGAAATTTTCGTCAAATCTTCGTCGTAAATAATTACTTCCTTGTAACGTTTAAGAAGATCAAAATAAAGAAATGCACGGAAGAAACGCAGCTCAGCTTCCAGGCGTATTGCTTCGGTATTGGGTAAAGCGGTTCCGTACTTTTTTAAATTGCTCAAGGCTTCATTTACCCGGCGAATTTTATCGTATACAGTAGACCATGTCCCCATGTAAACGGCCACATAATTGGCCGTTAAAACGGATCCGCCATATGCCAGTTCATTCGGTATGTACATGTAGGCATTGTAAGTCATTGAAGAGTACTTTAGCATATCTGTGAACCCTTCTGTCATTCCGGCCGATGATTGGCCGGAATTAAAACTTCCAAAGTAATTGATATCGTGATAGAAGTTATTCACAGCAAGATCGGCATACTCAACTTTGCTCCAAACAAGCTTGTCGGAAGCAGAATCTGTGGGAGTAAGGTCTAAAAATTTCTTACAGGATGAAAGTCCTGACAAAAGACCCAGCACCATTATATTTATAATAAATCTTTTCATTCGTTTATTTTTTGCTACCGTCCAGAGGTAATCTGGGGGTATGTTCTCGGTGGTTTTGATTACTGAATTGTTTAACTTTTAAAAAGTTAAGGTTACACCTCCGGTAAAAATCTTTTGTTGTGGATAATAACCATTATTAACTCTTGGCGATTCAGGATCTATTCCTTCGGGTAAACCCGAAATAGTGAATATATTAGAGCCTTCTGCAAATACACGTAGGCGGTTAATTCCCAATCTCTTTGTCAACGCTTCAGGAAGGCTATACCCTATCTGCGCAGATTTCAGTCGAACATACTTTCCATCCCTGAACCAAAAGGTTGAAGCCAAACCATTATCACCGCCATGAGTAGTGGAACCAAGCGTTAAACGGGGAAATGTTCCGTTGGGATTATCAATACTGTAAGCATTCTCAACCAGGAAAAGAGGTGAGTTTGCACCTTCTTTAAAAGTTTGTGTCCAGATGGTGTTATCATCATAACCATTGTAATAAGTTCCGGTCATTGACACATCAAACAACGCCCCTCCCGTAAACTGAGCATTAAAATCGAACCCGTTCCAGGAAGCACCCAGATTAAGGCCGTACATTAATTCGGGCCTGTTAGGACGACCGATCAGGCCACGGTCCTGGTAATCAATTTTACCATCACCATTCAGATCTTTATATTTAATATCCCCAACATTAGGGCGGCTTCCATACCATGCAGCGTTATCTATTTCGCTTTCCGAACGGAATAATCCTTCGGCAACCCATCCCGAAATAATTCCAATTTTCTTACCACTTATTTTCTGGATCTCTGGTGCATTCGGGCTATCATTATACCGTACCCATCTGCTGGTTGCATAACTTATATTGGGCGTTACAGAATAATTAAAGGACTTGCCTCCCAGGCCAAAAGAGTTTTGATGCTTTAATGCCAGTTCAAATCCTTTCGAATCGGTTTTCCCAAAGTTTTCATAAGTAAAGTAGTAGCCTCCCATTGATGGCGGATAGCCGGAAGACATTGACATTAAAATATCAAAGGTATAAGTGTAAAATACATCAAATGCTCCGCTGAGTTTTCCTTTCCATAAACTAAAATCAAGCCCTGCATTGTAGGAAAGCGTTTTTTCCCAGGAGAGGTTTGGATTGGCAATAACGCTTGTATACATGGCATTATTTAAAGAACCATTTAGCGGCAACTGATTACCGAAAGAATAGGTGCTCAGGAAAGAATAAGCGCTTACGTTGTCGTTTCCTAAAAGCCCGGCTGAAGCCCTGATTTTTAAATCATCAAGCGATGAATAGTTTTGCAGAAAATGCTCTTTAGATATTCTCCATGCTAATGAAGCAGAAGGAAAGAATCCCCATCTTTTACCATCAACGTTTCCTGAAAACTTGTATGAACCATCGTATCTTCCGGTAATTTCAGCAATGTACTTTTCGGCGTAATCATATTTTGCACGGAACACATAGCCTATAGACCGGGTTCTGTTGCTCCATCCGCCAATTGGAGCGTTTGCAGGGGTACTTGTTCCTAATTCGGGTAGTTCAGGAAACATTACATTTCTTGCATAAGCCGAAAGACTGTTAGACTTATAATCTCTAAGCTCAGATAGCAATAAGGCGTCTACTGCATGTTTACCAAACTTTCTTTCATACGCAAGGCTGGTTTGGCTAACCAGTTGCTGAGCATTGGTTTGCCCCTCTCCAAGCGAATTGTAGGTTACACTTTTTGCATCCAGCATTTTTACAAACTGATGTTCTTTGGTACCATCCGGTAAGCTAACTGCATTTACATAATAATAAGTATCCAGGTTTTTATTTCTTGAGGTCCAGGCATCATAAGAACCATAAGCTTTTAATTTAAGTCCGGGAACCCATGGAACCTGGTAGGTTAGTCCTAAATTGGTTTGAAGATCAATTCCATTTGTCTTTTTATATCCTGATTCATATATCGCCGCTAATGGGCTGTTAGGAATTGCAGCATTATTTCTTGGAGGTACCCCGGTATACAGCTCATCATATTTTTCCGGCAAATAGGGATGCATTCCAATGGTTTGTTTTGCAATAGAAAACCATCCTAGTTCACCCAAATAAGAGTTTGCATCTGTTCCGCCTGCTGCATAACCTGGAGTTTGTTTGTTTGTTACAGCTCCTGAAACGCCCAGGTCAAATGTAATATTTCTTGCTACCTGCGCTGATAAGTTTGTTCTTAGGTTATAGCGCTTAAAACTGAAGTTATCAATATTACCTTTCTGATCCTGCATACCAAATGAAGCAAAGTATTTTACATTTTCTTTTGCTCCCTGAAGCGATAAGCTATGCCGGCTGTTTTGCCCCCTGCCAAATACTCTATCGATGTAATTAACATTATCCCAGCCATCAGTAGGGTCTCCGTTGGTCATCTTTTCTACGTCAGACTTGGAAAAGATAGGTGTATAATCATTCTTTCCGGAAACAATACCGTTAGCCATCTTATCCATCATATCTGCCATGTTGTAGTAATAGGCAAACTGGGGACCGTCCATAAAGCGTGGAAAATTTGCGTTCAAAGAAACACCTGCAGTACCGGTATAGGTAATGGTTGGCGAACTGCCGGATCCCTTTTTGGTTGTAATAATAATTACACCTCCCGCAGCCTGCAATCCATATACGGCGGCTGCCGCGCCATCTTTTAATACAGATATGTTCTCCACATCGTTGGGGTCAATGTCATTTATCGAGCGGGGTATACCATCGACAATATAGGTAACTCCCACTCTTGATCCACGGATGATAAGGCCAGCCTGATCACTACCCGGTTCTCCAGATTCCTGAATGGACGAAATGCCCGGCAACCTTCCTCCCAGCAAGCTGGACACATTTGTGGCAGGTGCTTTCAACAATTCACCACCTTTAAGAGTAGATACGGCTCCAGATAAACTCCCACGCTTTTGCGTGCCATACCCCACTACCACTACTTCATTTAGTGCAGCCACATCCCTCAACATTACAACATCAAGTACAGGCTTTTCTCCTACTGTAATTTCCTGAGGGATTAGACCAATGTAAGTGAAGAGCAATACATCATCCTTGTTCGCCTGAAGCTCAAATCCGCCCAAATCATTTGTAAGAGTACTTAAAGTAGCTCCTTTTAAAGTGATCGTTACACCAGATAGTGGCTTACCAGCCTCATCCCGCACTACTCCTTTCACGTTTTGTTGGGCAAATACGGTTGTACAGCACCCAATAACCAATGCAAGCGCCATTAACCAACGGCGTGTGCCCGAATAATTGATACATGAATTAAAACATAACATAATGTTGGGTTGAATATTTAAAAATGAGAGTTAACAATAAAAAATATCCTTTATGGAAATCAGCAAGAAAAATGATTGATGTAGATAACAATTGTAGATGATTTACATTGTTTCAACCTATTTCCCCTACCCGAAAAACCTACAAGTCAATAGGCACAAATATCAAGGGAGTAGGTAAACAAGATGCACCTGGCGGAGAATACGTAAAATTTATTTCCTGAATTTCCTTATCCGGGTCAGGTTTGTAAATGCCAATTAATATTGCTTCAGGCGCTCCCTTGGTAACTAACTGACGAGAGGGATATTGCAGCACTGTTTTTTTCATATCATTATCATATAGCTGCATGGTGAGCCCCATACCTCCACACCACTGACCATTATCGGATCTGGCGTTCCAGGTTATCAAAGCCAGGCCTTTGCCATCAGTACTTTTCCACTTTAACCTCGTATTATATAGCACACCGTAATTACCAACATTTTTCGCCTCGTCCCTCGAAGCTCCTATTGTACCCGCTATCCATGGATCATCCTCTCCATCTGCAACAATCAACTGAGAAACACCATCTTTTGTATCTATTATTCCCTTGTTTGCTATTTTGTAATTTGCCACAGGGAATACGCCTCTGCCGGCATTTACATGACTAAAAGGAATAATGGTGTCAATGGTTGCAAAAGCCCTGGGCCCTGATTTTTGCGGTGATGTTTGAAGCACACTTACCAATGCCGGCTGATCAATTACAAACTCATAAAACCCATGAACCAACTCATCATAGTTAACAATCTGTTTTTCTAACTTTTCATCTATTGCAATCACTTCGCCAGGCTTTATCGTACGCACATTCCTGGTTTCAACGGACTTAAAGTAATCTTCAAGTCCTTGCTTGCCAATTTGAAAATAATTGGTGCTTGGCTTTTGCGACGAATATTTCAACATCCTGATTTGCATATTTTCCCTGCCAAGGTTTTTAATAACTGCGGAAATTTTCCTCGGCATCTTTTGAGGAGTGGTTACGCCATTTACATTATATACATATAACCTTACCGAACCGGGTTGCACCTCCTCCTGCAAAGCAATTGCCTCAGGCAGGCGTATGTATTCAGGATCGTCTGATATGATAAACTGTGGGCTCGGCTGAATAACCTTTTGGTATTTTATTTTTTTAAAATCCTGATTTAAAAAACCATCCAGAATAACGATATCCCCCGGTTGTGCGTTAGTCAACTTTTTTGAAATCGCTTTGTAACTGTTTTGGGCAGTTGCACAAAGTGTTGAAACAGTTACTACAAAAAGTAATGAAAATAGTCTCACCATATTAAATAGTTAAGGGTTTATTATTTATATATGTTATTATATTTTTATAGCTAAACACATAAAATGAAAAAATATTTTTTATATAAAACATTAAGCAAAACGATTGAAAGTCTGGATTAATAGAATAATTACCAATAAGCTTTGCATTACACTCACATTTACTAACAACTAACCGGTACTACCCTCATCCTCAACCGGTATGGCTTTTAGGGGCACCAGCCATGTAACCACGAAGGCCGGTATTGTGGCAAACAAGACCCAAATAAAAAAAGCTTTATATCCTAAATAGTCGCTAAGCAACCCGCTGATCATGGAGGGAATCATAAATCCAAGGTTGACAATTCCGCTTGCAAATGCATAGTGTGCCATTTTATATTTACCGGGTGCAATATTTTGCATAATAAATAATATGATTCCTATAAAACCAAATCCATAGCCCAAATACTCCACTGCAACTGCTGAAGCAATGATCAATAAATGATGAGGCTGGTATACTGCAAGTAAAGCATAGGCTACAAAAGGGATATTAAAAAAAGCGCACAAAATCAAAAGCCGCTTTCTGTCTAATCCTTTTTTTGAAACAAAATGTCCAGCCACAATGGATCCTGCAACGAAAGCAATAGCTCCTATTGTACCATAAAGCAGTCCTATTTCAGAGGTACTTAATCCCAGTCCCCCTTCAGATGGTGATGCTTTAAAAAACAGTGGGGTAATTTTAATGGCCTGCCCTTCAGCAAAACGATAAAAAACAATAAATAATAAACTGTATGCAATATGTTTTTTCTGGAAGAATGTAATAATTACATCCTTTAAAGTAGCCATTCCGTGTTTTAGGCTTACAGCTTGTTTTCGTTCTTCATCAGATGGAAGTATCCGAATTGTATATAATCCTATTGCAACCATAATAACTCCATAAGCGAACATTATTATCATCCACGCAAATTTTATCTGCATGCGCTGCTCAAGCAGGCCGGCCAAGTACACAAGTACTCCACCGGAAAAAACCTTTGCTATGTTATAAAAGGCGCCCTGCCAACCTACATACCGCGCCTGTTGCGTAGTATCTAACTCGTTCAGGTATACTCCATCCGCCGCAATATCATGTGTAGCACCGCTGATAGCTATAATCATTAATAAGGTAATTGAAATACTGAAAAAGTTACCAAGCTGCAGGGAGAGTCCTACCAGGCCAAATAAAACCCCCGTTATAATTTGCGTTACATAAACAAAAAACTTTTTAGTCTTATAAAGCTCCAAAAACGGTCCCCAAAATGGTTTCAACGACCAAGGAAGCATAACAAGAGAAGTCCAGAAAGCGATTGAAGCATCTGAAACACCCAGGTTTTTATACATGATAGAACTGGCACCAGACAGAGCTACAAACGGTAATCCCATGGCAAACCAGGTAGTAGATATCCAAAACAACGGATGTAATGCTTTTGTATTCTGTTTCAATCTCTAAATTTTAAAGAAGTTTTGGTGTAAGTCCTGGTTTTCGGCAATTGTCCGCTCACATTGCAAATTCGACGCGTTCTGTTCCCCTATTACAAGGCACAAATTAGGAAATAAATTTCAAAATACAAATACGATTAATAATTTTTTTTATTAAAATTAAATTATTAGAAATAATATTTAATAAATATAGAATTAATAACCCATATGAGATACTAACTGGTACCCTTTACGTCATAAAATTTATTTTTCAGATAATATGTATACTTTTGATCAAATATCAAATTCACCATTATGACATTTTGGGATGATTTAGGAAGTGAGAATAAATCGGGAATTGCTTATAAAAATAGTTCCATAAAAAAGGAAATTATAAGCATCCTCTCTTATTCAGGAAACCTGACGATAGCAGATCTTAGCAAGATACTTTTTTTAAGTGTTCCCAAAATAACCAACTTAATCAATGAACTTATAGCTGACGGGCTGGTTCGAGATTATGGTAAAACAACAGTTGCGAGTGGCCGCAAGCCTAACGTTTATGGTTTAGTTGCCAATTCAGGCTTTTTTCTTCGAGTAGATGTTAAACAAAATCATATCAATATAGGCCTGATAGATCTTAGCAAAAACCTCACATCCACACTTGAAAATATTCCATATAAGCTATCGAATGATAAACAGTCGCTTGATGAATTGTGCACTGTTATTAAAACTTTTGTTTCCAAAGCGCCGGCTCCTGCCGACAAGATTCTTTCAATGGGTATAAACCTATCCGGACGCATCAACCATACTACAGGATACAGCTACAGTTTTTTCCATTTCAGCGAAGAGCCTTTAAGTAAGCACCTGGAGCAAATAATAGGAATAAAAACCTACATTGAAAACGACTCCCGCGCAATGGCATATGGAGAATTAATAGCAGGAATTGTAAAGCATGAAAAGAACATATTGTTTCTCAATTTAGATTACGGTATAGGTATGGGAACCATTATCAACGGGCAGATTTACTATGGCAAGTCTGGCTTTTCAGGCGAATTTGGCCATATACCATTATTCGACAACGAAATTATATGTCAATGCGGTAAAAAAGGCTGCCTTGAAACAGAAGCATCGGGCAGAGCACTTACGCATTTATTTCGTGAAAAAGTTAAAAACGGCCAAACCAGCCGGGTAACAAAAGAAGTACCTGTTGATGAGATTATGCTATCACATATTATTAAAGCAGTTAAGAACGACGATGTTCTTGCCATAGAACTGGTGGGCGAAATCGGAGAAAAGCTGGGTAAAGGCATTGCTATGCTTATTAACCTTTACAATCCAGAACTGATTGTATTAGGAGGCGCTCTTTCTGAAACTTCGGAATATATTTTGCTCCCCATTAAAAGCGCTATCAACAAGTACTCCTTAAACCTGGTGAATACCGATACACAAATCAAACTGTCAGCTTTAAAAGAAAGAGCTGGTGTAATCGGAGCCTGTTTATTAGCTAGAGATAGGGTACTGGAAGCAAGGTAAGATCTACCACAACATACCTTGCAGATTTGCCCGCACATATTCATTTGTCCGTTAAAGAGCCGGATGTTGCCAACGAATATTACACCGATGAGCTCAATTTAGACAATGATCCATTACTGACCGCCCATTTTAAAAAGTACCCGCAGAAAAACCGCGGCGGTAGCGGTGTTGTAAGCCTGCGGCGTAAAGACGGCCTGCAGGTTACTGAGCATGATATTATCCTGGGGTTGAATATTCCTGATTATCCGAAGACAATGGCTGCTGAAATGCAGCCCGCCACCTTGGTTCGTGTCCACACGAACCTTATAAATTTGGTATCGGGATATCAACGTAGCTTGATACCAGGTAACATCCCTGCACGGGCCCAGATTGAAACTTGTCCCCGATCGATAAGTATGCAAAGCATTTTGTGCTCCAAAAAATCTTTTCGTAATTTTATTACTGATTGCTAAATAGTAAAACCGATGATTATGACCAACCTTTTGATCAACCGCTGTATTGCTTGTTTTTTACTTTTTTTTTACGGTTAAAACAGCTGCTCAAACATCGGAAGAGCTAAGCAAGCTGAAGCAGGAAAATGAATACCTCATGAAGTCGCTGAATATTAAACTGGCCCCCCTGAAACAGGCCACAAGCGACAGTTTCAGCTTTAGCCTGATACGCTGCACAGGAAATAAAACCAAACAACAAGTTGACCTGGAGATCCTGGTAACCAATCACTCTCAAAACAGGCAAATTCAATTTTCGCCGGATAAATACGCAAGAGCAATAGATGTACAGGGCAACGCCTATACACCGGACAATATTAAAATTGGTGCAGAAAAATATGCAAGTGATATCTACCAGGATGTGCCCTTAAAACTCTCTTTTTCGTTTCCAAAAGTAGATCCTTCTGTAGCCCTGCTCAAGCTGATCAGCATGAAATACTTTGTTCCCGGTCATTATGTGAATAAAGAAGTTTTATTTAAGGATATACCGGTTACGTGGAAATAGGTCTTTAGTTTTATGGTTCGTATTACAGAAAATATATTATTTTTTTGTTTTATAATTGTCATAATATGATTTATGATTTTAAAATAGTATACAATTAGTAAAATGACCATTACAGAACAACATAATTTATTTTCAAAACTGTACCCACAGGAATTTATCGAAACCTGTATGTTTTGTCAAGATAAATATAACTCCCAACTACCTATTTGTCTATATGTAAAAATCCTGATAAAAGAGGATCAAAAAAAGACACTTTCCCCAATTGAAATCCGATATAAACAAAGACTTGTTGGTCTATTTGGTTCTTTGAATATTGAACGATACCGGGAATTTTATCTTCCGCCAAACGAAAAAGGCTTTATTGAAGTAAAAAATATCCTCAAAGAATCTTATACTGAAATTCGCGCAGGAGCGATAAAAGCACATAATCCGGATAAAGGGAAAAATTATTCGGCTTTTCTGGAGTTTTTAAAAGCACTAAAATATAATGTCGATTTTTCATTTGACGATCCCAAAAATAAAGCTCCAAAATATAATGAGGAAAAAGATAGAGAGCTGTTTGAATTAGTTAAGAATTTTCATGGAACAACTTATCGATTAAATGAAGAAATTACAATTCGCCTGACACCAAAAGAATTTATTCATATTGTTATAGGTCATCTTGACGGTTATCAAATACCACGAAAAGGGAAAATAGTAACATTCGAGTTTTTACACCACTGGGAAAACCTATTAGCTTTCATTAAAATCATCATTGATGACATAATTAAAGATGATCTGATTGTACATTACAATAATACGGACTCTGAATATAGTAATAGAAATATTAAGATATGTGATAAACAATATGGCATCCACATAGGAAGACGAAAAAATATTAAAACATTCTATCAAATAATGTAATAAAAATATTACACCTTCTGTTGCACTAACCATTCAACATAATCAGGAATACAGGTACCCATATAATAAGGCAGGTTCAGCAGCAGGTAGGGTTTTTTATTGGGTGTTATGGCTTTTTCAACCTTCAATGCACCGCCATAAATCCGGACGGCATACGGATGATCCGCCATTTCAATAAACTGGTGCAGCGAGCGGAGTGTTCCCTGTGCTCCTGATTTTACTTCTACAGGATTTAAATAAATGAAAAGTAAAGTTAGGCCCCTTTGGCATCTGAACCCAGGCAATTTTTTAGGTCGCGCTCCCTCCACTGTCCACACCGCAGCGGCCAGATGCACGGCCGGGTCGGGCAACGATGAAGCCCTCATGAGCATCTTCAAAAAACAATAAAAAAGATGCGAATAATTCGCTGCTACTCCGCCACAAAGGCTACTGCACAGTTGCCTTCAGCAGGGTATCTGCCAATGAGAGAACGACGATGTATTTCCTACACCGGTGAGGGCCAAACAGGCGATATGCAATTAACAAAAGGCAACCTGGCCCTGGCAGAGCATCTAAACACTGGCAAAAGAGTGTTTTTGTTTGAGTACGTGCAGCGAGGATATGTACAGTATAAAGGCGAGCTGGAATTGGTGGATTATGATTTTTTTGGCGCTCCGGACCGGGACGGCCAGCAGCGGGCAGCCATAAAATTCTTTTTTAAAAGAAAAGGTGCTACCCTCCCCTACGAACCAGAACTAGAGGGTATAATGGTAAATGAACCTCCGGCAGAACTACATTCTACCCCACCCAATGAAACCGAGCGCAAGGGCTTGGTAACCTCCCGTATTGGTCAGGGTGCTTTCGTAAAAGCGTATTGCACCGCTGGCGGTTTGCCTGCGCGGTTACCGGCTATACCAACCACAAGATACTCATAGCCTCCCATATTGTGCCCTGGCGTAATGCCAGCAACCTGGAGCGGCTGGATGTGCTACTGCTATCCCCGGTGTATGATGCCCTGTTTGACCGACACCTGATTAGTTTTGAAAACAATGGAAAAATTATCATCTCCCCCCGGCTGTGCGCCAGCGCCTATGATAAAACAGGCGTTACCGGCCGGAAAGCTATTCAAAACTTGTCGGTGGAAAATCATGCTTATTTAGAAAGGCATAGAAATGAGATGCGGTAAATGATACTTTAATGGCTAATGGTTATCGGCTTCAGTTTCCTCATCATCGTATTCAAATTTATTCCGGATCCATTTATCGCCTATAAATCCCCGTTCGGCCTGTTCTCCATACTCCAGATCAAAAATCGCGTTCAACGTGTTGTCTCTTAAAATTATTTCCTCTAATGCCACGATCCTGATGTTTTCGGTTGAGTGTTCATCATCTGTTAAAAATTGCCAGTCGCCGTCTGTATCATGAATTACATGGATAATAGGCCTGTTCTGCTCTATCCATTGCTTTGTGGTAAATATCGCAAGATTCTTGGCTTCCCGGAATTTAAAATCCGCATTTCGATCCAGCAATGGTTGCCGAAACCTGAATTCCTTTTCAAAATCTTCCTGCCATGGAAATTTATCATTGCGATCTGTCCAAACAAATTGCAGCGCAGGAAAATGATCGGTGTCGTAAATATCCATTGCGGCACCAAAATAATCACCTAAATTTCTTTTATCAACAGGGACGAACTGAACCCGTCCCTTTTCAAAGAAATCATCATAATCCCTGTTTATTTCAATGGTGTGCCCATTCCTTATTAAAGCTGCTACTTCATTTATAAGCTGGCCCAATGTTTTTGTTGTTAAGCCGAAGCAAATAATTTCCGGGTGTTGAAATGTACGCCACAGGCCGATGCTATAGGCAAATGACGGCAAATAATCCGTTGCGTCCAGCATGATCACTGCAAGTCCATATTTTTCAATGTCTGCAATTATTTTATTGTCGTCTCTGCAATGATGGCCCTTTTCTGAAGTCATGGTATGTTGGTTGGCTTTACCCGTGAATATACGGGACTTCCCTGTTTTTAAATTGTATATGCGTTTACAAATAGCTATATTGTAAACACGAAAGAGCCTTTGCCTTGCCTATGCAGCACTAGATATTTATCGACTGCAATGACCGTTCTATCTCTTCCAATGCGCTTATAACCTGTGGACTACCCTCAAATTCTTCATCATACGCATAGGAGCAATATAGTACAAGATTACCGCTGCCTGTTACATAGTAGTGCATAACGGTATCATCTTCAGACTCCGCATCACTTTTGTACTTAAGAAACATCAAGGATCCAATTTTGTCCCAGGTCGGATTATGCTGAATATTGTCGTTAAATTCTTCTCCCAGGTAGGACTGAATAGAAAAACCGGAATTTTTAATAAAAACTACGGTCACCCTAAAACTTCCTAATTCTTCATCATATGATTCATTAGCCAAATTTAATTACTTCAATATATAAATTATTAGCCTTTAGAAAATTTGTGCAATTATTCGGTAAATTACCGACTGAATAGCGGTTCGTCAAGACTCATCACTAAAAAAATCTTTTAATTTCCTGGTTTTCATCCGGATGCGGTAATAGTAGTAAGGAGTACGACGGAACAGAAACATCTCTGTAATATCGAACAGTCCGATAATTGAGGGATCCCCGTCCAAACGGTGTTCAGCCGGGCGGGCTTCGGCTTCTCCCGACTTTTGTCGGGATGGCGGTATGACAGTAACAGAGGCTGATATGGCTTGTATCCGTACGAAGCACCAAAGGGATACAAGGGTAGCCGCTATGCGGCATCCGGGCGCTGCCGCGCATTTTGGTGTTACAAGGAGGCAATGCCTACGGCATATTTATAGAGCACCTTTCCCTAATTCTTTGTTCCGTTAGGAACTACCTCTTGTAGCCGCGTAGCGGCGCGGGTTTGAGGTGTGCCGGAGGTACAACCCATTATTGCAGGATTTTGTTTTAAGAATCTGCCCTCTTTTTTAACGGATGTCCGCGGTAGGCCCGCCTGAATGACGAAGTTGGGCAGGGATAGCAGCGGGTACCCCGTTTAAGACCTTGTACAGTGGCCTGATGCAGCATAATAATCAGCAATTTTTTAAGTTGCAGTTGAACCTGTAGTATCCTCCTTATATCCTTTTTCTTTATACGCTTTAATCATCTCCAGCCGCATTGCATCGGCTTGTTCCTCCGTATCAAAAATTTTCACCTGCGACAAACCAGGCGTTCCTGTTTTACCAAACTTTGTGGTTATGGTATTCCCTTCTATAGTCAGCTGCCAAAATTTTTCTTGCTCCGGAGCTACAAGAAAAATACTATTTTTATCAATAGGAGCCGCTAGTTCTAATCGTGACGCCTCTACACGGGGCGTTTCAGGCACGTTCAACGCTTCCCCATTCAACAACTTCAGCACCCGTTGCATTACCAGCTCCGGATCTTCAAGCCAATCCTTAGCATAAATATTTACTATCCGCCATCCAAAGGCTTTTAAAACAGATGGTTTCTGATAATATTGTTCAATAACGTTTTCATTATTATAATGATGTTCATCATCAATTAAAATTCCTAAACTGTAATCTTCATCCTCTTTATTCTTTTTTATTGCAAGAGCGCATTTGAAGGTACTCTGACCCACATTTTCATCTACATAAAAGCCTTTCTTCTGCAGCAGGTCTTTTAGTTGATGGGCTACCAAAAAATAACCGTTTGTTGTAGCTGCTTTTTTTGATTCTGTTGTGTTAAGTGTATCCAGTATCATTTGAGCGGCGCCCAAATCACCCGTGCTCACCAGCTCGGCATAATGCAAAAACCGTTTAAAGTAATTTGCTCCGGCATTATAGTCGTTGGTAATATGATGATACCGAATGCTGCTTACAACAGCCATATGCTTTTTTGCCCTGCTAAAAATCACATTTAATCGTTTTTCACCGCCTTTTTTATTAATGGGGCCAAAATTCATCAGCATCTTTTTATTAGCATCAAAACCATAACAAACACTCATAATAATAATATCGCGTTCGTCGCCCTGCACGTTTTCCAGATTTTTAATAAACACACCAGTAAACTGCCCGTCTTCATTACGATTGAAGGCCTTGTCCAATGCCATTTCAAAATCTCTGTCAGTCAGGGCCAACTCTTCTATAGCTGTTTCTATTATACTTTGCTGCTCCTGGCTAAAAGCTACTATCCCAATAGATTCACCCACCTCATTCAACAACAATTTACGCAGCATTTCAGCAATATATTTTGCTTCAGTAAGATTGCTTCTATTTTCATACACCGCCCCGGGAATATAATGATAGCTGATACCACCTTTTAAAAGCAAGCCTGCATTCAGCTTGCCATCATCAGCGCCTTTTACCTCTAACAAAGGCGATACCTGGTGACGTGTTTTCTTATCAGGAATTGTTAACAATCCCCCTTCATAAAAAGCATGGTTGGAGTAACTAATTAATTCCTCATGCCTGCTGCGATAATGCCAGCTAAGCATGGTATTATTCAGCTTGCGCGCCCCCTGTACTAGCAAACTATCAGCATCGGCACTTATAATTTCATCTTCTTTTTCTCCTTCAAACGTATCTAAATCATTAGGATCTTCTGCTTTTGCATTAAAAAAATTACTTGGAGGCATTTGTTTATCATCCCCAACAATAATCGTTTGAGGTGCTCTAAATAATGCCGGAATGCCCTGTTCTAATGTAATCTGGCTAGCCTCATCAAAAATAACCACATCAAAGAAATTTGTATCTAACGGCAAACTGTCACTTACGCTAAGCGGGCTCATTAACCATACGGGCTTTACGTCTTTGAGTACCTGTCCGCTTTCATTAGATGCAATTTCACGAATAGTACGATAGCGCATGGTCTTATTCATTTCATGTTCCAATACCTTCCTTCCCTCGCTATAAGACTTTTTAAAGCGTTTTTCATCCGGGCTTAACGGTGTGGCAGCAGCATTGCTTAGTTCATAATGTTTTAAAAACTTCGCTCTTCTTTTTGCACGTATATAATCTGCATTAACCATTAATAACTCCCTGTATGCGGCTTCTATTTCGCCAACAGCCCGTTGTAATAGCCCGTAATTTGTTGCTGCAAAAGTTTGATTGTTCTTATAAAGAGCATCCAGGGTACACGAAGCCATTACCGCCTCTGCCTGGGCGGGTGTTACAGGAATCTTCCTTATAAAATTTTGAACCTCTAAGGGCAATGCTGAAAACTCCCGTAAATAGGGCAATAATTGTCGCAAAACAGGAGCATTACTTTTAATTGTAGCCAATTCGTTTCGCAACTCAGCCACAGACTTGTTTTCCACACTATAAAGACACTGTTTCAAATGCAACTCCAGTTGTTGCAGTTCATTATTTAATTTACTGAGTTTGATCACTAATTCATCCGGCTCTTCATGTGCCAGCAAATAATCAACTTCGCGATCCCCCTTTTTATTCCTTAGCGCATCTATATTTTTCTTCATCTGCGCTATATCCTCAACCCGGTAACGTTGCTCCACCTCTGCCTTGTTGCTTGCAAATGCATCCGCTGCGCTGTATTCATCCTGCAACTGCTTAAGAATACTGCTGTAGGACGGCTTCACCGCATGTAAGGAAAAATTATAGGATTGATTTACGCGTTTTTTCAACCGGCGCCAGTTACTATTTAGAAATCCTAAAAATGCCTTTTCGTACCTTTCCGAAATAGGAATTGCCTGTAGTACATCCTGCCTTGAGAATTTACTGACCCAATTGGCAGTATTTTCAGCAGCATCCTCCTTCCTGCGGTAGAGTTGATTATACTGTTGCCAGGCCGCTTCAAAACGGGTGGCAGCCTCACCAGATGGTTCTGTTAAATTTAAATTACCGCTTTTTGCAATAGGCTCCAATAAAACGGCATCTTCTATCAACGCTCTAATGTGTTGCAGACTATCCGTATAGCTTCCAGAAATGTTATATTGGCTAATCAACCCCTTTATCATCTCTAAGGACTCATAAGCATGCGCCACAATATTATCAAAAAGGGTAAATGGATTTTCTGAGTGAATAATATAGTTATTGAGGTTCGCAAACGGATGATGTGCCAATGCTTCATCTGCGCCGGATGAGCCCAATGCTTTACTCAATTCTGATATCACCTCCCCATACTCCTTCCATTTTCCATATCCGGGCACTATGGATTTATCCTCCATTTCCGGCAATACCACTTGTCCTAAAGCTAACAACCGCTCCATTAAATACCGGGTGCTAACACCTCCGTCTATATCAGATTTCAGTTGACGATGAAACTCATTTAAAAGAGCTGTATGATTTTCAATCCTTAACAAAACTGCTTTCCGGCGCTCTTCAATTTCGGAAAGATTCATTCTATTATTTACAAAATCATCATACACCAGTTTCAGATTTTTGTAAAACTCCTTTTTATCTCCCTGGCTGTCATGTATGTAACAACAAAGTTCTCCAAGCTTATTTTGATTAAGGCGATGATATACCACATCTAATGCGGCCCTTTTTTCGCATATAAAAAGTATATTTTTATCCTTAACTAATAAATCAGCAATTAAATTAGTAATTGTTTGGCTTTTACCCGTACCCGGCGGCCCCTGTATCACGTAACTTTCTCCACTCCTGCTTTGAGCAACAGCGCTGTTTTGCGTGGGGTCCGCAGCAATTACGTGATGCCAGTCTTTGATATTGTTGGAGACGGTTACGGGCTTGTGATTACGAGGTTTGTTACTAAAAATATTCTCAAAAACATTATGATATATATTATCCTGCAAGATGGTATTATAATCCCCTACCAGGCTCATTTTTTTATAGTTGAAATTGCCCAACACTATATTGCATATGTCAAAATCCCAGCTATACGGATTATTTTCCCCCTCGGTAATTTCAAATGTACTTTTAACAGCAGCCAGATTGGACAAATGTTGGTCCGTAGCATTTTCGCTTGTCAGCAAAAATTCCAAATTAGTTAAGACCGGCTGTATTTTTTGTTTGAACAGCTCTAAACCCAGTGGCTTAAAATTATCCTCACTATAACTATACTCAATTTGGCTGAATGCCGCTCTATTCCCTGATCTCAGTTTTTTTTGATAGTTATTAATAGTTTGTTTTGCTATGTTGTGAATGATTTTTATTCTTGGCTTATCAATATAATTCAGCTTTACACCCTGCCTGGCTTCATTTATTTTTGATTGCAGCACATTGTAAAATCCTTCCATGCTAATATCATCAAAATCGATACTTTCCGGCAATTCAATTCCATACAGATCTTTGAGATGATTGTTCAGTACCGGGTTTATTACCGCCGCATTATCCAGGATTTTTAGAACAAACCGCTCTTCTTTCAACGATTTCCTGCGTTCCAATGCCACGGGCAGCAGCAACAAAGGACTTTGAATGCGCTCATTTGTTCCTTCTTTAAGATTATGCCAGTGCAGGTACGCCACTACCAATTTCAACTGGCTAAAACCAAACTCTTTTTTGTCGCTTTCGCTCTGTTGCCGGATACTATTTAACTGGCTATTGAGATAGGGATGATCTTCAAAGCGTAAATATCTGTTCAACTCCAGGTCTTGCGTAGCAATGATCTTTTTTGAAATTTCTCCGTTCCAGGTAAAAAGCAGTTGTGGATTAATACTTTGATAATGCAATACCATCGGAACACTGCTAATAGTAAGGTTTGCAAACCGGCTATTGGGTTTGTAATACAGCATCCGGTTACGCCTGCTGCTATCAAAAAGCCGGTTCCGGAGCTTTGATAAAATAAAACTTTTACGATCCGCAGGACTTTGAACCTGCAAATCCGCCACCAGAGAAAGGTCTGTTTGCAATTGCGGATCATAATCCCTATAAAACTTTAACCGTTGTATTGCTTCATTTAAATCCCTTAACCGTTTACTTCTATCCAACTCGGTCATTTCTGTAACTAAAGAACAGAGTGTTGGATGCATCCTTGGATTGAGGCCGGCGGGTTGTTGACGATAGGATGCAAACTGATTTAAGTCATCCACATCATATAAATCCAGGCCCATCACAACACTCCCCAGTATCAGGCCCAGGCAAAAAATATCAGTTTGGGCATCATGATGGTTCAATTTCATTTCGTAGCATTGATACCCTGGCAGGTACACAGGTCTATGAAGTTCCGAAACATTATCCGTCTGAACCTGCATATTCTTAACGGTAACTGTATTTTGGCTCACATCCTGATCTACCAGGATCTGTCCCGTAATTTGGTACCCTGTTATTTCCTCCTTTGCCAATAATGCATTAAGCTCATTTAGATTATTGCCCGGGTCATGTGTATAATTTTCATCAATATCAAGCCTTCCCGCTGTCAAAAAAATGGTATCCGGCTTTTCAAACGATCCAACCTGCCCGTTTTCATGAAAACTGTTTACTTCCTCAAAAAGAGCCAATACAAACTCAACCGTTTCATCGGTACTCATTGGGCCCGACCGGAAAGCTGATTGCAGGTATTGCTGAAAAGTTGTATTTATCATGTCTGGTGCTGTGTATTGTATAAGTGTTATAACTTTTCTAAAACCGAAAGCGCCTGTTTCTTTAAAGCAAGCGTCTTTTTCTGTGTCAATTTCTTTTCTTTTTTTACTACATTTAAAAATTGCTCCTCCAAAGCCAATTCATCAGCAATAGAAAAACAAAGGCCCAGCGGAGCATCTTCTAATTCCTTATCAGCCATCGAAAAATCATAGAGCACATAGGAAAAATAATCTTTTAGGCTTGCGTGTAAAGGCGCTATCGCTAATTTCATTTGCTCTTTGCTGAGTTGTTCTTTTGCCTCAGTTGCATTGAAATATTGCTGCCTTAAGGCCAAAACATGCGGCGTTTGCATCCAATCCGGCTTTAAAAGCAACTGTGCCAGTTCTTTTGTAATTAAGTTCATTTGATGCTGTTGAAACAGGTCTAATTCGTCGATGGGCGTGTGTCCCTGAATCATCTGCTTTATTTCCAACTCGGCTTCAGCACCTTTATTGTGCCAGAGCCAAATAGCCCTGGCCCTTATAAAGTTTTCAGGATGCGATACCCCGGTGGTTTTTGTTTGGGCATCCGTTAAGAAAATTTCTTCGGCCTGTTTAATGTAGCCATCTGCATTAACAGCAGTGAGCCCGGTTACTACTTTCACCAGTGACGTGATGACATCAGGATAATTACCGGCTACTAAGTATGCGCCTCTGTCACAAAAAATCTCTGTATATAATTTAAACAACCTGGCAGATTCAAAATGAGCGGGAGAGCTTCCTGCGTTATTGGCTAATGCATATATAATCCTGTCTGCAATTTCAATTTTACCATCTAATTGTGTATACAGTAACACGTGGCTCAGCTCATGACCGATAACGGCAAGCAGCTCGGCATCATTCAAAAGTTGCAATAATCTGCCACTAAAAATAATATACACTTCTTTATTCAGATACAAAACACTTGCATTCACCTCTTCTGCATTCTGGGCCTGATAAAGGTGTACAGGAAGTAACAATCCAAGCTTCTCCTTTGCTATGGATACTTTATTAAACAGCCCGGGTTCTCCCTCTTTACTGAATTGATAGGTATTTTTGAGCAGATTTAGTTTAAATTCTTTAAGCTGTGCCTCTTTATTTATGGTATTTGAGAAAAACTCCCAAATCTGTTTATTGTTTTCAAAGTAATTAGCAGTAAGCTCATGATAGGGCAAAAATTTCATCATAACGCTATTTTCATAAATTTATAGGTAAGTAACTTTAGAATATATTCAACAGAACTCCAACTTCTTATTTAACTATTAAACCCGCTGTGCTTGTATACTGTACAAAAACCAGGTAGCAGGCGGGCTGTGTACAGCAATCGGATGTTCCATTAACTAGTCAATTTTTTGTTCGGTCCTTTAAATATAGGAAAAATCCGGAACTTAGGTCTTTAATAACCTGCATCTTATATACATTGATTTTTATATAAATCTACTCACTTATAAAAAACGGTTCTTACGGAAAACCGTAACGTCTCCACCTATTCGTTGCCAGACATAGCCAAAAAATTTCAATATCTTGTAATACATTGATACTGATTCACATATTGGCGCCTTTTAGTAATAATTTTCTTACTGAAAAAATAGTAAATTTGTACTACTATCTTTTTTGCTACCAGGTAGCAGAAATAGTGAGCGTTAAAGAAAAAAGTTATTATGGATACTGCAACAATAAAAGAACAATTACATAATTATCTGGAGATAGCTGATGATAAAAAATTAAAAGCTATCTATGTAATGGTAGAGGATGAAATAAAAGAATCTTCTTTTGAGTATACCAGCGAATTAAAGAAGGAATTGGACGCTCGTTATGCTTCTTATAAAAAAGGCTCCACTAACCTGGTAACTGCGGCGGAGAGTAAACGGCGTATTGACAAACTCTTGTCCAAAGCAAAGCAAAAGTGAGTTACAAATATCATTTTCACGAGCCTGGCCAAAAAGACTATGAAGCAACACTATTGTGGTACCTTGAACAAAGCGAGAAAGCGGCATTAGGCTTTATAAATGCCGTAGACGATGCCATCGATAAGATCTGCAACTATCCGGTTAGATACAGAAACACCTACAAGTACTTTTACGAAATCGGGTTAAGGAAATATCCTTTTGTTATTATATATTCTATTGAAGAAGACATTCAGTCTGTAATCATCTGGAAAATATTTCATTATAAGAAAGATCCAAAGAAAAAATATTCGGGATTAAAGATGTAATTATCCCGTTGGTCAACGGTTCGACAGGCTGTTGTTGACAAGTGGCTTAAATCAATGTCGTCCTGATTTTCTATCACAACACCCAATTAATTTTATAGGGGCGTTTGTCTTTTGATCACAGCAAGTATTCTGTGTATAAGTTTCTTACGTACAGCATTCAGCACACTCATTTTGTTGTTTCCCTCTGCTATATTCCTTAAAAGCGGCTTTCAAAAAAGAACAGCAGTACTTCAACTATCCGGTCCGGGCAATACATCGCTACGTCAACGAGAAAAAAGCACCGTCACGCCGACCGTAGTGCCTGCCCGACTGTGGCGGGGAGACGTCTCTACATAATGCCGCCCTGTTTGTCAAATTTTTCAATCCTCGTTTTACGACAATGCTCCCATAGAAGTTCCTCCGCTATGGTCTTAACGACGGGGAAACGTCCTCACGCCACTACCAGCACCTTCCCTCCCACGGCCTTTGGGGCAGTCACTTCCGATCCGGCAGATGCCGCTTCTATGCCACCGCCCCCCTCCCGTACCCACACCAAATGCGCGGCTTCCAATAGCCTGGTCAGGCCCGTACAAATAGACATAGCGTTCAGCCGCAGCCCTGCATTGTCCGGGCTTAGCGCCGCTTCTACCAGTGCCTCCCAATCCGACAGCCACAGGGCCAGACCCTGTTGACGGAACAGCTTTGCAAACACCCGGTATGGATGGCAATATGCTTTAATGGACAAACTGCGCGGGAAATCGCCCCAGGGGTTTGGCTTGCCTATACCGCAGCAATAGTCCGCAAAGGGTGCCACCAGCCGCACAGCCGGTGAATCAATCGCCGCGCCAGTGCGCTTCCTTAGCGCATGCGCCGCCAACAGGGCAGATCGTACCACTTTCATATCCAGCAGCACATCACAGGGCGCGCTCCGCCGGTATATTTTGTCAGCAGCGGCATGGGTGGCAATCCGCCTTACCTCCCCGCGCAGGTTCTCAATATCGGCATAAGAAAAAACTTCGGCAAACACTTTCATCGGGTTCATAATGCAGTCCTTACTCCAGCATGCCGCATCAAAAGGGTCTTTAGGTGTTTTATTTTTCATGGTTACTATTTTAGTGAACATTTTGGTATTTTACAGTACCACAAAGTACCGCCACCACACAGGGATATTCAAGTTCCCATCCGTATATTTTATACCATTTTCCGGATATTTTAGCTATCTTTATAGGAGTAACTTATTGAGCGTAAAGCCTATGTTTGAACCATTGATAAATGCCCAATAATGGATGAGAAAATACAAGAACACCGGTTTTAATAAATTTTAGAAAAACAATCTATAAAATTCGGAATAAAACCGAACTTTTAATTACTTTTGCAATGCGTATAACCGGTATAAAAATATTGGTAAAGCTACAATCGAAAAACATTGGAAATAAAAAGCTATGCACTGCTATCGATCAGCTTATTCGGGACCTGGAACAGTTTGATCCAGGAACTGCATCAATAACGAAAGTTCGGAAAGATGCCGATTGTGTACATAGTGATGGTTTTTATTTTTTTGATATTCATATTCACCGTAGGTTGATCCTGGTGGAATACGATGATGAAGGAGAAGCTACTATTATATGGGCCGGATCGCACGATGATTACGAGCGGATTTTTAAAAACAATAAACTGACCATTGAAAAATGGCTCAGGAATAAAGGATACATCGAATAATGAAAACAGCATTTGATATAGAACAGCTGATAGATGTGGGTTCCATTACCAATGAGTTGGATTACGAGCGGGCTATGATAGCCGATCGCAAGCTACGCCTGCTGGCGAAAGAAAACCCGCATTTAAAAAAAAGGCGCAGCCGGCTGCGTAGCATCATTGCCGCGTATGAAAAAAAGGAATGGAACAAACACACAGTAGCCACTGCTGCTAAGCTGGCAGAAAGCAGCCGGGCGGAGCAACTGGCCGAATCTGAACGACTCTTTATTGAAAACAGGACGGCCCGGATAAAAAAGGAACTAAAAGCGCTCGATCTTACACAAGAGCAACTGGCTGCTGTTTTGGGTCATAAAAGTAAAACCCACATGTCGGAGCTCATCAATGGCGTTAAACCGTTTCAGCTAACCGATCTGCTGGTGATCAGCAAACTACTGAAGATTGATATGAAAGTGCTTATCCCTGCTTTTTTATCCGCTACAGACAGAACCAAAGTGCTGTTGGCACTGCAGCAATTGAATAACCCCCGGTTAGAAAAAAGAGCCTGGGCGCTTTAAAAAACTTAAATTTGAACCTATGACAAATACAAATGCTATGGAGAAAAAGATACACGAAGGCCGTAATGTAAAGCGTTTCCGCGAAATGCTGGGCATAAAGCAGGAAACCCTGGCCCTGGAGCTGGGCGATGACTGGAACCAAAAGAAAATATCCATACTGGAAACCAAAGAAACCATTGATGTGCCCCTGCTCCGGCAGATCTCCGCTGCATTAAAAATACCCGTGGAAGCTTTTCAGAATTTTGACGAAGAACAGGCAGTGAATGTGATTGCAAATACATTTGGTGATAACGCTTTTGGAAATTCTTTTAACTATGGAACGATGCATGTTCATCCTATTGATAAATTGCTTCAACTGCACGAGGAAAAGATTGCATTGTATGAACGAATGATGAAGGAGAAGGATGAGATGATGGCCGAGTTAAAAAGGCTAATACCGGCAAAGTAATTTTTTAGGGCGTGCCCCCGGCCCTGCCAGTGCTGCGGGGCAAGTGCACGGCCGAGGTCGGGCTATTCGCTGCTACTCCGCCACGAGGCCAACGCACAACATCTTCAGCGGGGTATCCGCTGCTATCCCTCACGCGGGGGGAAAAATAAAATCTCAAAAAGATGAACCGACATATAACAACTGCGTTCTTGTTTATTTTGGTTCTGGTTACTACATCCTGCGGCACCTTCACCCATGAAAAATTCAATTCCGAAAAATGGAAGCATTCAAATTTCGCTTCAGAAGAAACAATAAGTCTTCGTTGGGATATGATGAACGATCTTCGAAACCGCTATCATTTAGAAGGTATGACCCGTCAGGAAATTATCGATCTTTTAGGCAATCCGGATTCCGACGATAATACCGAAATTTCCTATTTTCTGGGTTACTCAAAAAAGGGCATTAACACAGGCAGCCTTACTCTAACTTTTAATGATAATGGAGCGGTGGCTAAGGTCTATGTGTATGAAGGCTGATTTTAAGGAGCATCAAATATCCAATAAGCTAGATAGGCGTAATCTGCACGAACAAAATCACATGTTTCAAGATCTAGTTTAGTAAAGCCGTTTACAAGATCTAACATTTGTTTCAAATTATATAATGTACTAACTTGATTTGTTTATCATTAGCTTAATTCGCATTGCTTCATTATGCATAATACGAAAATAGGGTTCTAATGGTCTTGCAAACGAATTATGTTGTTCTATCAAAGGTTCTAAATCGCCATCAGTTAAAATACCTATATAAAAAAGCCAACCTACTAAATGAGGGACAGTTTGTACACTTCCACTTCCCAAAATGGACTTTGCAATCTTCCTTGCATTTTGATCATCAGTCAAAAAAACTTGATTTGTTTTTTTACAAAATGCGATGGATGAGAGTTCTCCTCTGCCTAGGTGTTGGCTGTGTTCAAGAATGTCAGAATCTTGCAAATCATCTATTGATAAATAATGCGTTGGAAAGCTACCATATTTCTTTTCTTTAATTAGTCTTTTTTGAATTTCTCTGTCTTCAGTTGTAGGACTTGTTCTTACCTTAAACAGACATTCATATTCAACAAACTGAGTTATAGAAAAGTAAAAACCGTTTATTTTAACTCGGTTATATAAAATAAGAGATGAAAGCAAATTCCATATTGAACAACTATCAATTACATTTACTTTCTGACATATTGTAATATCAATTGTCATAAGCCAGTTTCAAACTAAACAGTTTAAGCAAATCAACAAGTTCTGATTCATCGCATAAAAGCATTTCTGCGAGTCTACCCGATGAAATATGCCCATTACTATACGCCTCATGACACTTTCTTACATAAAAATCACTAAGCCCCTTTTGCAAAAGATTAGATTTGGCCTCATAAATTTTTGCAGATAGGCCCTTTAGCTCAGGGTCTATTTTATCGGAGTGGGTTAAGCGAAGATTTTTAAAATGGTTATATTTTTCTCGCGATATAGCTCCGGCATTTAGCATCGCTATTGATAATGGTTCTGTATTAACTTGCAATTGTTTCGCCAACTCACGAAATCCATTATCGGTCAACAGTCGGTCTTTTATTAAATCAAATATTTCTTGTGGAATAAGAAATGCCGATGCAAATTCATTAGCACGAACTTCTCTTAAATCAAACTTTTGGCCACCATCATAATTCTCATAAGAAACAGTTACACTATTTTTATAATCAAAAATAACGTGCGCTAATTCATGGGCAAGAGTGAAATTTTGACGATAAATATCTTCAGAATAATTAACTAAAATACACTTTCCTGCTACCGGGTGATCAATAAACAAACCAGATATATTCGAATTATTTAATTTACGTCGGAAAATATGAATCCCCAATTTTCGCAATATTTGATATGGATTAAATATTGTTTTTGTGGGTTCATAGCCTAGTATTTTGCGCAGATTTTTTGCAGCTTCCCGACCATGAGATTTATAAAAATTGCCAGAAGGTGTAAATGAAAAATCAATAATTTTAAATCCGCATGCCTTAAAAACAAACTCCTCGCATTCACACAAAAACATGAACTCTTGAATTGCCCATCTATCTTCCTTCGAAAAATCATTACCATAATGTCTATATAAAATATCGGTTTGTTCTGAAGCTGCTTTTTGTTGGTTGCTTATAAAATAAATATAGTCCTGTTTATAAAAATCAGAAAAAATCAATATTTCATCTCCAGTTGGAATACTTTTACCTTCTTCAAGTTCTTTTAAACGAGACGGTTCTATTCCCGTTCTTTCCACGACCTCACCAATAGAGAGCTTAAGTTGCTCCCTATAACGACTAATCTTTTCTCCGAAAGCTTTACTATCAAACGACATTGAAAATATAGTAAAAAGGAAGTTTAAAGAACTTTCCCTTTGTTATCAACAAATTTACTACTACTTTTTAAGATATTTTGACTCATCATAAAACAAATTCACACAGCTTAAACTATCTTTATAAATAAAACACTGCTGCCTAAAGTCCTTTCCGTAAGGGCACTTTTCGACTTTTAAAGTCTTTATTGTATAAAAAGTAATATTATTAACCTCTTCATCATTCTCCTTATCAAACCATGGCTGGTTAGATAGATAATTGAAATTGAGTATATTTTTATTAATACTTTCCTGCCCAGTATAAAACAACGACACTACAAAAACATTTTTGACATTTGAAAAAAAATCACCATGTCGCTTTTTTATTAATTTCCTTATAGTTCTGCCATCATTGACAACATCTGTAATTATAAGAACATTTTGAAATTTACCATCATCATTCCCAAAATTCAATTCTTTTTCAAACTTGTGATGCTCTTCATACCTGTATGAATACGGCAGAAAAGAATATGGCATTCCATATTTCAATACCGATTTTGAAGCAATTATATTACCCTCATAACCAAGCCCAATTATTAAATCTAAATCCTTGTAGATTTCTTTTACATTTATTACGTCTGCAATAGCATTCATTAATATATCAAGCGTTTCTTTATCTTCAATTAGTTTTGATACATCAATCCAGTTATGAGCTCGAGAAGTTTCACTCCAATGAAAATGCCCAGAGTGAAAAACATTTATCTTTCTCATTTGATCATATAAAACATCAGAAAATTCGGGATCATAGTAATAGTCCGCAACTTCATTTTTATTACCATCATTTTCAACAACTTCAGAATCTAACGTTATTCTATCATCTAAATCAACTACCATCTCAGTTATATGCTCATCTATTTCAGGTGGCTTTTTTTGTGACACCGTAAATGAGTCCGGTTGATCGAATCGATCGTTAGTTCTTATATCCCACTGATATGGCAAATCATTATTATTGATTTTTTGAAGTACATAAATCTTGTTTGATAAAATGATGTCATCATTAATAGTCACCTCATAAACTTTAAATGTAGATTCATATTGCTTTGAGCTTATTGTGCCTGCATCGCTCGCGGTAAGATGCCCATTTTTTATACTTTTAGCACTATTTGAATGTTCATTTCCTGTAAACAAAAACTCTATACCAGAACTAATTAATTTACTTATAAAAACATCTCTATTAGAAGGCTCCCATTGCCCATTGTTTTTGTCTTCATACGAGGACGTCAAATTATGATGTGTACAAGCGATAACTTTAAAATCCTTTAGGCTTGGAACTTTTGCCAATTCCTCTTCAAACATTTGAAGAGGAATTATTCCTAATCTTTGCGCCAAGTTTATTTGGATACTCGAATTAAGTCCAAGAAGTAATATTGAATCATTAACTATCAGAGTACTACAAATAACCGCGTTTGGATCAAATTCTTTATGGAGTAATCCGTAATAAAATTCTGAAAAATTTTTGTACTTACATATATTAATTTCGGCTTCAGTGCTATCTTCCTTATTTACCAGTAAAATCTCCATGGATCTTCTATTAAGATCATGATCCCCAGGTAGAAGAAGTATATCTTCTGTATTAATACTGAGCCCTAAAATCATTCTATTAAGGAATTCCAATGCAAATTCAAATTCCTTTTTCTCCCCTGCATTTGTAATATCGCCAGTAACTAACAAATATATTCTTGAAGCTGGAAAATCCTTTTTAATGGTATCGATAAATCTATCAATAAATTGAAAAGAAGGCTCTTTATCTAAAGAGGTGCTCAGGTATGAATCATGAGGATTACTTTCACCGCCAATTTTCTTGTCCAGAGAAACATGAAGATCTGAAATATGTAAAATTATGCTACCCATTAAGATGGCTTCAAGTTTGTATATATATTATAGTTCAGTTCTATATTATTCTTATCACTTACGGAAAAGACCGAAATAGTTCTATCAATGTTATCTAAACGCATATCATCCCTAGTTAATGTTTCAACCTTAACAAGAGAAATATTACCTAGATATTTACCTCCAGAAAACTCAATTAAATTTTTAGTAATTTTCACTTCAGTGCCTAAACAAACCAAATCTGATACTATTATATAATTCTTGTTTTCAAAATTGGGTTTGTCTAGTTTATTGTACAATTTTGTAATCGGCCCGATTTTATCAAAAATCAATATTTGCAACTTTAGCAACTTGGACAGGATAGAAACTACAAAGGCGCTAGTTAAGCTTTGTCCTACCAAAATCGGATTTTTGTCTAAGTAAGAACTCCACTTCTTTTTTAGCTTAACTGCTAAGTAATAGATCGAAAAATATATAAAAGGAGTTTCGTGGCTTATAAATTTTTTTAAATCAATAAACGACTTTAAATAAACAAATGAAGAGGTATGAACTTTATTATACTCTACAATGTAATTTCCTTTTTTTAACCGCGATTTAAACTCTTCATAAAATATTTTTCTGCTATTTATTTCTACATCATACATCTCACAGCTCTCGTCTGAAAAAAAATAGAAGATGTCGAATCCTTTTATTGTATTTTTTACATTTTTATGATTAACAACTGTTTTAACAGATAATGAAGTCAAGATTGATGGGGCTAAGTTTATAAAAACTAGATGATACCCTAAATCTCTTACGTCCACTATTTTATCAAGTATGTTAGCTTGCAGATAGTCAATAAATTCAAAATCCAGAACGATATATTTATTATTTAAAGCTATGGATTTAATATGCTCATAAACTCTATTCACCGTTTCAAATTGAAGGCTGCGTATATAAATACCCTCATTATTATCGTTTAAATAATTAGACGAAATAACCTCCTCAGCGTGAAGTTTAAAGTAGGCATAATGTTCCGTATTTATGTGAGAAATTATCATGAAATTCTATTAGGGATTTCCACTTCAATATGTACTCCTCTAAATTTTACATTAAAAAACCTTAGGGAAGAATATTTGAAATCATTATTGTACTTGTCACATAAATTCTTGTATAGAATCTTAAAGTTGGCGAGCAATTGATTTTTAATCAGGATCATTTCATCTTTAAAACCAGACTGATCTACTTTAGTTATTAAAATTTCTTTATAAATATCATACAACCTATTTCTAAGTTTATATAAAACGTCTAGCTCATTTCTCATTCTATTTGAGATGATAATTTGGGAGTTTTCTGAATGTAGTCTAAAATACCCATTAGAATTAAGCACTACTGAAACCATTAGATCGAAGAGCCCTCTTCGATCTTTTAACGATGAGAAAAATAGAGTTTCAACTACATAATTCAAATTATGAAGTATTCTATCATTAATATTTAATAATCTCAATTCATCGAGTGATGATTTTAATTCATTAGGTTTGTATAGGAACCCTTCCTTTTTTAGTTTAAGTGATTCCTCAAAACCAATTCCATTATCTGAAATTGAGAATTTCGTAGAAAACTGATTCACAAACATTAAAGCAAATGTATTGGACTTGGAGTGCAAGACTCCATTTGTAATCAGTTCTGATAGTATTTCAATATAATAATCCGAATTAAGATAAGTATTATCGTTGTCAAATAGTAGCTCTTGAAAATGCTCTCGTACTAAATAAACATATTCAGAGATTAAAAAATCTCGCTGTTCATCTTCCGATTTATAGTTAGTTAATCTTTTTTTTAAGCTGTTATCAAATAAGGAATAACATCTAACCCTGTGTTCAGGTCTCGGATCTTTTTGACCAAATCCTCCTAAATAGTTAATGTCGAAATTTAAAATATTCCTTCCATATGGTGAATAATTATTACTACCTGCTATGTTGAAAAAACCACTCTTGAATAAAAAGTTAAGTGAATCTTTGGTGGCTTTATTATTGAACAAGTGAAATTTTAGCGGTTCCTCATAAAATTTGCTAAGTTGCTCCATTAAACTCAGTAATAAAGGAATTGTGATTGGATCAATTCTATATTTTGATTCATAAATAAAATTGTCCCCATTCTCAAAGAGTTTAAATTCAATATTATTATTATCCTTTATATATAGCGCAACATCCCTTAAGAAACTTGTGTAGAACACATATGGGGTTAAACTTTCATTATTTTTTAGAATAGTTACCATATAGCACACTAATAACGTTAAAATCCATTCTTATTAAAATCGCTAAATATTTTAGTTGCCTCAGCTTTCCAAATTGCATTGTTGTCAGCATTTAGCTGGTTATTACTTCATTAATCTGGTCAATTTTTTTTCTGGCGCTTTAAATATATAAAAAGATTTGGAATTTATATTAAAGAGGTTATTAAATATGCATGTGAAAAAATGGGTTTTACGAAAAACCGTATTGTAAATGCCTTGTATTGGCTACTAGAGGCGCTGCCTTATTTTATGTATCTTTAAGCACTTACACCACTACTATTATGGCGGATCATATACAGGAGCAAGCTCCACTACCCCATTTTAAACTAAACGAAACCCTGCAACGGGCTACGCTGCATGACCGGTATGGTGGCAACAGGCAAGCGGGCATCTCTACCCCGGCCGGGTATCCGTTTATCTTCATTTTTTCCGGGGCCACCGGCCAGCGGCATGGCTATAAGGACCAATGGGATAACGACGATGTATTTTCCTACACCGGTGAGGGCCAAACGGGCGATATGCAATTAACAAAAGGCAATTTGGCATTAGCAGAGCATCTAAACACCGGCAAGCGGGTTTTTCTATTTGAGTATGTGCAGCGGGGTTATGTACAATATAAGGGCGAGCTGGAATTGGTGGATTATGATTTTTTTGATGCCCCGGATCGGGACGGTAAACCGCGAGCGGCCATAAAATTCTTTTTTAAAAGAAAGGGTACTATCCTTCCCTACGAACCAGAACTAGAGAGTATAATGGTAAATGAGCCGCCGGCAGAACTACATTCTACCCCACCCAATGAAACCGAGCGCAAAGGCTTGGTAACCTCCCGTATTGGTCAGGGTGCTTATCGTAAAAGCGTACTCCACCGCTGGCGGTTTGCTTGTGCCGTTACCGGTTATACGAAACACGAGATATTGATAGCCTCCCATATTGTGCCCTGGCGTGATGCTAACAATTTGGAGCGGCTGGATGTGCACAACGGCATTTTGCTATCCCCGGTTTATGATGCCTTGTTTGATCAACACCTGATTAGTTTTGAAAATAACGGAAAAATCATTCTATCTGCCGCGCTGCGCACCAGCGCCTATGATAAAATAGGCGTTACCGGACGGGAAGCTATTAAAAACCTCTCGGTGCAAAATCATGCGTATTTGGAGCGGCACAGGCAAAGCTTGATATAGGTAGAGACGCCATATTGCTATTCTTCCGAAATTTATACCGAACGCGGTTTCGTTGGTCAACGGTTCGTCAGGCTTACCGTAACAGAACATGCACGCTTCCTTCACGCGAACATAAAACCTGCCAGGCACAGCCGGAAGATTGAAACATTCGTAATACATTGATACTGATTTAAATATTAGCAACTTTTAGTAATAAATTTCTTACTGAAAATTAGTAAATTTGTATCAATATCAATTTTGGAATCAGGTGCGGGAGCAATAATGAAATGGGATCAGATAAAAACAATAGCATGAGTACAGCAACTATAAGAGAGCGTCTTTATGATTATATCAGGGTGGCTGATGATAAAAAGGTAAGGGCTATTTATGCAATGCTTGAAGACACTATAGTTGAAGACCTGGAATGGTGGAACAATCAGGCTGTTGTTGAAGAACTTCAAAAAAGATATGAGGCCTGGGATAGTGGCAAAGAAAAAGGATACTCGATGTCCGATATTGACAGGGATATTGAAAAGCTTAAGAAAAAACGCGCTTCAAACTAATGACCTACACCTATGAAATTTTACTAAAAGCCCGAAAAGAACTGCTGGAAGCCTGGGAGTGGTATGAAGACAGGCAGGATGGTTTAGGGGATCGGTTTAAGAGCCAGGTATATCAAAAAATAGAGCAACTCGTTAAAACTCCTGATCGCTATCCTGAACGGAAAAAGTCATTTAGAGAAGTAAAAATTGATGTGTTCCCATATTTGCTGATTTATAAAATAGCCCGAAGGAAAAAGGTTGTTACCATAGTATCGATATTTCATACCAGCAGGAATCCCCATAAAAAATATAGTTCTAAATAAGGAAGCAACTATTCGTTGGTCAACGGTTCGTAGTTCGTCAAGCTCTCTATGACAGGCTCACCATGACAAAGGCTTTCCGTTTCTTTTATGCTATAGTTATGGAGATCCCCGTCCGAACGGTGTTCAGCCGGGCGGGCTTTGGCTGCACTGTGTTGCTCCCGATAGCTATCGGGACAGGATGACGTACACAAACCCTGCTTTCGTCGTGTTGAGCGGAGCAACGCGCAGCCGAAACACCTCTGTAATATCGGGCAGCCCGGCAATTGGGAGATCCTTCGGCTCCACTACGTTCTGCTCAGGATGGCGCGGTGAGGAGGTATTGGTCCTTATTCTTAAAACGCAAACCGGGTTTATAATACGGACGCCCGCGTGAGGGATAGAAAGGGCGGCCGCCAACAGCGGCCGGTGCGCAGCACGGAACCCCTGCATAGCCCGACCCCAGCTGTGTGCAGGCCTTAATGCGTAGCAGGCTGGGGGCACGCCCAAAAACAGCATACGATCATCCCGATAATTATAGAGGGCTAGTCCTTACCGTGGTGGATCACCTTCATGAGCTGGGCCAGGGTGGCGGTAAAGGGAAAAGCAGAGGGCCGGCCGGTGGCATAGTTGGGCAGGTTTTTAAAATTCCATTGCAGGGCGTGGAACTCCGGATCGGTTACGGGCTCTAGGTTTATGACCAGGTAATGCTCCTGCGTGGGGGAAGGATAATCCCTGCTCAACAGCTCCTGCCTTGAAAAAATGCGGGGACCATTGCTGACGATCTTCCACAACTGGCCGGAGTGCTGCTGCCCCGCGGTATGCAACAGCAGGTACCGGGCGCTTACGGTTGGCCGGTCCAGCACCAGGGCCCCTGCCCCGCTGCCGGTTCTGAAATTGTACAGCCGGTGTTTCTGGATCCACTCCAACTGCTCCGCCGATTTATAATAACCGATGAGCACAAAACTATCGTCCGGCAACAGGTCCCGGTTGGCGCCATAAGGCTCCGGCAAGGGTTCCTGTAATATATTGTCGGCCCCGGGTTGGTCTTTAAAAATATCAAACGTGTGGTAGGCCAGCTTTTCCCGCTGGGAAGTACGGTTGATAAAATGATCGATAATGGCCAGTATAAACGCTTTTAAGGCGCCGATGCCATCGTCCGTTTTAGAAGGTCGCACCGGGAAAGCCCCCAACCCGGGTATAATTTCATGAAAGCCCTGCCGGCTTAAAGCGGTATGACCCGGGTACAACACATAGGCCCCGCCGGTACGCCGGATGGCATCCTTATAGGCATGCATCTTTAGCAGGTCCGCATTTTTATAAATACCCTTATTGTTCTCCTTTTTCTCCTGCATGAGAGCGGCGGCTGAGGAAGGCTCTAAAAACTGATTGAGGTGATCAATTTTATACTTGGCATCAAAATGAATATGGGTGATGAGCTCCTGCTGCTCTGCCTCTGCCTCCGTAATGCCTGCGGGCCAGAAGGAAAGCGTATAATCCGGCCGCATGAGGGAGGTCCAGCTGCCGGCATGGGGATAATCCTTTACCCCGCTAAACGTGCGGTTGTAGCTAAAGCGGATGGACAGCTTGCGGGAACCGGCATCATACACACCATGAATGGGATAATGCCGTCCTTGCTTTAACCGCAGGTTTAACCCGTCCTCCGTTTTTTCAATGAGCTGGTGGATATCCTCCGCGTTTAATTTGAAGACGGATTGAAAGAGGGACAGCAGCTTAAAGAACAACCAGTATTCGTACAAAGTAGCTACATCTTTTTTACCACCGCGGTACACATCATCCCCACCCTGCCATACCAGCTTAGCCGCTACCTGGAACAGCAGCCAGGTGCGCAGCACTTCCCTATAGCCCTCCTTGCGCTGCAATACCGGGCTGTTGAGCCTGAGCGTGGTGGGCGCGGAAATGCTGGTGAAAAAACTATGGTGCAAAAAACCTTCCAGCGTGCGGATGAGCAGCAGCGATTCCTTATACAGCTTGCTTTGTGCGGCAGCGGCATTGTGTACATCTGTACAGAATTTTAAAAACACTTCCAGCGCTTGCTTTACAAAACGGTTCTCCGGTGTATCCACCGTGTCGGTTTTAGCAACTGCAGTAATTTTTTGGGGTACCGTAGTAAGACCTGCTTTACGCAGTGCATGATCTGCCGGCAGCTCTGTACGGTTGCTGCCTTTTAGCAACTCCTGTACCTGCGCATTGGAAAAGCGGCGTACCCGGCGTATGTCCTTTTGCTCCGGCGCATCTGCCCATTGGGTAACGGGCGCGGTAACAATGCGGTGGATGGCCTCCGCAAAATCGCCCGTACCAATAACGGATTGTATAAAGGCAAATTGCTGGTAAAGCGTGTGGCTGTCGGTTGAATGATCCACCTCCAGCGCGTGTGCCACCGGCGCGTTGGACTGTAAGATGAGGTCCGTACATTGTTCCGTAATAAACTCCAGCATATCCCGGTAATCCGTACGGTAGCTGGTTTTTACGGATTGCACTTCCAGCTCGATCCGCGTCAACGGCTCCGGGTGGTGTGCATGCAAAACCGGGATGGAAAGCGTGCCGGTAAAAATATTAGGCGCCAGGGTGCCGGTATGTGGGTTCCTTTTATGCGGAGTGATGATGTTCTCCCCCACATCGCCCAACTGGTAATCCGGGTTATTGAACGCATAATCATAAAAAGCACCTTCCACCAGCTGATATCGTGCCTCGTTGTTTTCCGCAGCGCTCTCCTCCGCATCAAACAGGGTATGCGGCTTGCGGGCATCGATGTACAGGCGCAGGCCTGTTGCGATGGTATCTAAATTGATCTCTATGGAGGTTTCTGCCTTCATGTGTTTTCCTACGCTTCGGCAAAACTGGTGAACCCGTTATCGATAGCGTCTTTGTACATGCGGGTTATTTTTTCCAGCGACAACGGGTACAGCACGCGGTCGTCCTTTTCAAAATCAAAACCGGTGGCTTCAAAAACTTCCTGTTCGATATTGCCATTGCCTTTCAAACAAAGCGATCCTAAAGTGCTGAGCACGGGTGTTAATTTGCGACGCGATCCGTGCAATTTGGGCAATAGCTTTTGCATCAGGGCAATGTCCAGCTTTTTATTTAAAGACAGTGTGTTGTCTATTACTCCCAGTTGATGCGTGAGCTGTAAGATCTCCGTAGCGGTACGGAGCCAAACTCCGCCCCGGCTTTTTTGAGTTCTTTAAAAAAGCTGATAAGGGTGGTATTGATCAGCAGCCGGTCTGCAGGATCGTTGGAGATAGCTTTGATGCCTGCCAGTTTCAGAAAGCTTTCCGCCATGGAAGCACCCGCGGCGTTCAGCGGCTGTTTATCCGGTCCGGACGGGTTGTTGAGAAACGCCGCCATCTCCTGCTCCGTTACCCGGAACTCAATGGTATGGGCCCGGTCCAGTACTTTTGGACTGAACATATTGGTGGTTTCGTCGATATTCACCGTGCCGATGATGAACAAATTGGATGGCCATTTGATGGCAGCAGGCACACCCGATCTTTTTTGAGCACTACCCGCATGCAGGGGAATGGCCTCCTGCGATTCCATCACGCTGAGGAAGTCCGCAAAGTAACGCTCCACATGGCTGAGGTTCATTTCATCCAGGATCAGGAAATAAGGCCGGGCGGGATGCGCATTGGCATTCAACAGCAGATCCAGCGCGCCATTGTCCGGCTTTACATAGTCCTGCGCGTCCAGTGCGTTGGGATAGCCCAGCAGTGGTTCCCGGTTCGTCCAGTCGGCCCCCACCGGCACCACGCTGGATTGCTGTGCGTCCTTACAGATCCATTGTACAAAAGCCTGTGCCAGCCTGGTCTTGCCAGAACCCGAAAGCCCGGTAAGGATGACGAAGGGTTTGGCCAACAGCGATCCTACAAACCGGGTGACCAGCGAAGGATGAAAGCTAAGCCCGGTGGCGTTGAGCGCTTCTATAAAAGCGGGTAGGCGGAACTCCTGTTTCGCGGTTGCGTTGGTGTTGGTAGGCATGTCCTCCTGCATTTCGTTATAAATATCAATAATGTCCAGCAAGTCCTCCTCAATTTCATCCCGGTTTAATGGGTTGTTGGTATTGTAAACCTTGTACACATAGGAGCTGCCATAGTTGCGGGGCCTGCCCAGGTGATTTTCAGCAAAATATTTGGAGATGCTGGTGGGGTTATGCAGCTTCCAGTTATTTTTTGGTTTGCCGGTATCCGTCTCGCCATAGGCCAGTATCAGCAGCCCCAGGTCCTTATAGAAAAAATAGGCCGGGAAAATAAATTCATTGACACTATTGGCCTGATTAAAAAAAGCGATCCGCGGCACTTTTGCTTTATTGGCACGCCCAAAGCCTACATGCACTTCCAGGTTGATAAAGTTTTTCTGGTAGCTGCTGTATTTGAGATCCTCTGTTTTTGTCTGCTCCAGGAAGCGCTTGAGCTCATCAAAATAACTGGGTACTTCTTCCCTCTTTTCCACCTGGAAACCCAGTTTATTTAGGTAGTCCACCGCCTGCCGGGCCGTGAAGCCATCCAGGGCCAGCGCCTGCCCGTTGGCGTATTGATTGGCGTTGCTGAGTACATATTTGGGCGGGTATTTGTTGCCATCTACCACCAGGTAATACTTGGTATAGAACCGCCTTGGAGGTATGGCAGAAGGGTTGATGTCCCGCACGGCTTTGAGGATGTCATTTTCGGTAATATTTAAGGGGATGGACATTAAGTTTTTATTCTTTTAATTCGACTCAACTATATATTATTCAATTAATTAAAAAAAAATTTCACCAGATGGCTTTGATTTTTAAAGATTTTTTACGGCGCTGTTGGGCAGTAGAGCAAGATAGGAAATAATTTCTATTTTCCTCCTATCACAGGGAAGAGGAGCATGCCTTCTTTAGTTTCTCTATCTGTTAAAAATTTAAAGCTGAAGTTCAGTTTTGATTTAACAACTTCATCTGGTCTGACTTTGATTGTTTTTTTTGTATTTGCACGATCTCGATCAGTGAGGCGGGGATTTCCTTCACGAATTCCGAAATGCTTTTTTCTTCTACTACAGTATAATTTTTCTTTGTGCGGCATGAGTAATGAACAGCATAAGGCAAAGCAAACGGAGTGAAATGTGCCTAATGTGATATCTCGCGATTTATGTCCAAGCATAACAGCAAGGCGATCTTTCATTGCATCAGCCGCCTTATTGGTGAAGGTAACCGTCAGCACCTCCTGTGGTTGCCCATTCTTTTGTTGGATACAATGAGCCATCCAACTGAGAAGAGTTTTAGTTTACCGGTTCCCGGACCTGCTGTGACCAGTACGGCACCTTGCGTTTCGCAGGCAGCCCGCTGTTCTGCATTAAGTGCAGATGGTCTGTTCTCTGCTGCAGCATCTGACTGTAAATATTTTTTCGCTATTATACGCTCTTTACTTTTTTCGCTTGGTGGTGGTGTTCACTCCCATGCCAAAAAAATGCAATTGCCCGGTAAGATGTGCCGGCTCTCCTTCTTTAAAAATTTTTATCACGCCATATTCCCCATCATAGCCTCCTTGCGGATTGACCTGCTGTGTGCGCATCCGCCTAATTGCTTCTGCCACTACCACGCCTGCCTTTTGCTCAATATCCTCCACAGGTGCCTGTTTCAGTAAAGTAAACTCGTTGCCGAACGAAGAAATGATTTGCTGAAAAGATTGTTGTACAGCCTTGCTGGAGGCCGAAACGTTTTTTATTTCAGCAATAATTTCCGGTAAAGGAATGATATAATCGAAATCCGCTGCATCTTCGGGCTTTTGGGGTTGCTCCCTGTCCGATAACTCATTAACACGATGCAGCACACCAATAGTAAGCGGCTGTCCACATTTAGGACAGATATTTTTATGCCGGATACTTTCTTCCGGTTCAAAGCATACATCACATTTACGATGACCATCCAGGTGATATTTTCCTTCTTCGGGAAAAAATTCATAGGTACCCAAAAATCCTTTTTTGTTTTTTAGCGCATCGAATAAAGCGTAATAGCTTTGTTCTGTGTCGAAAAGGTTGGCTTCCCTTCCCAGCTTCTGCGGAGAATGCGCATCGGAATTAGATACCAGTGTGTATTTATCTAATATACTTAGCCGCCAGTTCATTTCAGGATCAGAGGATAAGCCTGTTTCCAAAGCAAAAATGTGATTGGACAAATCGCGGAAACACTCCTGAACGCTGTCGTAACCAGACCTGGAGCCGAACATCGAAAACCAGGGTGTCCAGATATGTGCCGGGATCAAATGCGCATCGCCAGAGGTTTCCAAAACAATCTCCAGCAAATCGCGGGATGGTAATCCCAGGATAGGACGCCCGTCCGCATTCAGGTTCCCGATCTGCGCCAGCTTTGCATTGATGCGGGCAACAGTTTCAAAATCGGGCGCATACACGCAGTTGTGATTTTTTCGTACTTTATCACCATGCTTATAAATAGAGCTGATCTCGGAAGTAAGGCAGAAGCGCACGTCAATGTCTGTGCATTTAAAGCCGGGTACGTCCTTTGGCGGGTTTTTAAGGCGAAAGAAGCCTGTTCCGTCCGGTTCTAATTTTTCTCTTAATTCTTTAAACCAGAGCGGATGTGTAAAATCGCCCGTCCCTACCACATGAATGCCTTTGATACGCGCCCACTGGTAAAGCGTTTCGAGATTCAGATCTTTACTGGTAGCACGGGAATAATGCGAATGTAAATGAAGGTCGGCTATATAGAACATAGTGCTCAGGCTTTTGACCAAATTTAATTAAAACCGGGTAAGTAAACCGTGAAAGAATAGTATGCATACACCGATATGCCAATACCATTTACCAGTCCTGCATAGCAAGGGTATTATAAAATAACCCCGTGTAATAAGGGCATATCTGGTTTCTTCTTTTATGGCAACCGATTAAAATGCAGTGTATTTATAATGCAACTAAATAATTTTAAACTTTCTATGGATTTATTTGGCAGAAATAAAAAAGCCTGTATATTTGCACTCCCAATTTGAAAGGATCGGTAGTTCAGTTGGTTAGAATGCCGCCCTGTCACGGCGGAGGTCGCGGGTTCGAGTCCCGTCCGGTCCGCAAAAAAGGATCATCAGCAATGATGGTCCTTTTTGCTTTTTACCCCACTTTACTTTTAAGAGATCAGGTTTAAAAGGATCAAGTCAAAAAGTTGTGGAGTAAATAGATTTATGCATACAAGTTGGTTAATCTGAATAAGAAAAATTCAATGGATCTTACACCTCTGAACTGACTTCTAAAGGCTTTTATTTTAGCATTGAACGATTCGGCAGATGCATTGGTGGATCGATTATCAAAATAGTTTACAATAGTTTTATAGTGCAGCTGTATTGATCTTGATATGGTGTTAAAGGCTTTAAATCCTGCCTGCCGTACTTTTTCATGCCACTTAGCCAGCCTTGTTAAGCCATAAAGCTTATCGGTGGTTTTATCGTATACACTGCTCAATTCTGTCGTCAGATTATAAGCCTTTTGTAAATCAGGATATTGTTTGAACAGTAGCGTCGCTCTCTGACTTTGACTTGATGTCCAGTCCGCAGCTTTCTTGTATAATACATATCTGCTACGTGCCAACAGTTGCTTAAGTGTATCGCCATTTTCAAGAATTTCAGGTTTGAATGCTATACCTGTTTGCCTGGCCTTTTCGATCGCCTCGTTTTCTGTATCCAGGGCCTCCCATCTGTGTTTAATTCTCAGCTCCTGTAATGCTTCACTTGCCAGCTTCTGAACATGGAAACGATCTGTAACACGTACTGCTAATGGGAAGCAACGTTTAGCAATAAGTTCCATATTGCCAGCCATGTCTAATGTAATCTCTCTAACCTTAGTCCGCTGGCTTTCTGGTATTTTATTTACTATCTCTATTACTTTTTCAGCCCTGGTTCCTGCAATGATCGCTACAATACTGCCCTTACGTCCTTTGGCTGTTTTATTGGTTATAATCGTATAGAGTTCATCATGAGTTAAGCTGGTCTCATCAATTGATAACTGTTGTCCAACATTCTCTGGATAAAGCACCCACTGGCTGGCATGGGACCTTTGATTCCAGGTCTTAAAATCACTTAAAACTTCCTTGTATTGTCGATTGAGGTTACGGCCTTTAACGCCCAGAAAAGTTCCGGCAGTCTGAATATCAGTAGGGGCTGTATCGACTGATTTCTTTTAAAAAAGCGGCGAACTCGCTGGTTATGCGTGTCCCCGTAGCTACCATAGTCCAATCTCTGAAAATTACCTTACCCGATTGCTGGTCCAACCACCGTCGTCGTTTGATGTGTAAAAAAAAATGGTGACCGCGAATCGGAAAATCCTGAACTGTTATTGATGGAAAAAATCCTTTGGATAGTAGCTTGCCTGTATTGCTGTCTAAAGGAGAAGTATTAATCTCTTCCAGATCCAAATGATATACATCCTGCTCTTTACGAACTCCCTTTAAATCAAAATAAGCTAAAATATAATCGGGGAGTAGTAACTCTAACAAACCAATGTGACTGTCCTGTATCTTCTTATTCATCAGGACTCAAAACTAAATTTTTAATTCTACTCCACAACTTTTCGGCTTGATCCGTTTAAAATTGGGGGATTGGGGATCAGGTTCAAGCATAAATTTTAACTAATCTGAAAAGGAAGAAGTTGAAATAGGGCCTGATTTTCAAATTCAAATAACAGAACACAGTGAGAATCCTTACTACCTTTAAAACAGCTTAACAATTTAAAAAAGTAGACCTGATTTCAGGATACTCAAGTCGATTAAAATTGTTCAGGTTATGTCTCTTCCAATTAAGCTAATTTGTCGAAAAAACAAAGCGCTCACTGATGAAACTGCCCGGTTTACATTCAGTATCGCTGCAATGAAAATCATAAACCTTTGTTCGGCACAGAAGTTAGAATTCCTTTTCAATGTAGAATCTTTTAAATTGCTTGGTATTTTACGGAAGTCTTAAGTAGATATCGGGTATGAAAAAAGTTATAAGTTTTGTAGTTACTGTTTTCCTTATTGATGGTATTCTAAATGCACAGCAGCTGAAATATAGCATTTCCGGTACGATTGAAAATGGAGAGAATAAAGTATTGTTTTTGTCTCCGGACCGTAATATGCCAAATGATCAAAAAAGAACAATAGATAGTGTTATAATTAACTGTGATGGATTCTTTAAGCTAGAAGGCATTTTGCCGTATCCAGGAGTATACACACTGTTTTTAAAAACAGTAAAAGTAGCAAGGCCGTTCTTTCTAGATACAACTGCTACAATCATTAATGGCAATGCTTCAAATTTATTTGTTAGTAGCGTGAATGGTTCTAAGGAGAACGATATAATGGCGAGTTTTGGATTAAAGGATTACTATTATCAAAGTCTTATTTCTGAGAAATATGAAAAACTAAGAGAGTCCGCCAAAGTTCGAAATTGGACAGAAATAAACCTTTATAAAAAGCAGGCAGATTCTTTGACCTCAATTAGAGATGATTTGGCCAGGACATTTATTAGAGATAGCATTCACTCATATTATGCTTTAGAGCTAATTGACAGAATTAAATCCGGTTACATGGTTATAACATTTGAGGAGGCTGAAAACTATCTAAGTAAGATTTCAGAATATTATTATCAGAATCCAATTTATATTTCTTTAAAATCATTCTTACAATACCGTAAACAGATAGTAGTGGGGAACCAATTTCCTGTAATATCCGCCAACGATACAAACGCTATATTAAAAGAAGTATATCCGCTAATTCAATCTAAAAAATTCACCATTATTGATTTTTGGGCCAGTTGGTGTCAACCTTGCAGGGCAAATTCAAAAATGCTATTGCAGTTTTACCAGAAACACAAGAAGGATATTGAAATCATAAGCATCTCAGCTGACAATAGTGAGGTTGGCTGGAAGAAGGCTATTGTTGAAGATAATATGACATGGATAAATTTATCTGACCTGAAAGGCACAAATGATGGAATTATTAAAAAATTAGGTGTAAATGCTTATCCTAATTATGTGCTTATTGATACAAGCGGAAAGATTCTTCTAAATCAAACTGGAAACTATTCGTTAGACGTTTTACTTAAATACATAAAAGAGCATCTATAATTTATGGATGGGCCAATCCCAACCTTTATTGTAAATAAAAAGGAACGAAAAGACAGATTTACTTTTATTACTAACCAATTCAAGGACAAAATAGAGTTTAAGATACAAATTGTTAACCCTATTACACGTGAAGTAGGTGCAGTAAGTTTATACATTGAATTTGTGCCTCACCATTTGAAAAATGTTGCGGATATAACAGTTACTCAATTTCTATCAAGTATTACACCATTTTTTGACCAAATGCAAGTGGTAGGATATTCTAATATTTTTACAGGATAAGCAATTGGGAGTATTCTAAGTGAATTTCTTCAGAAGAGGAATGAATTTTGGACACTATTCTTTAAAGCTTCTAATGAAATCAGCAGTGCGCAAACTTAAAAAAGTATCAAAGATTTTTATTTCAACGGGCAGGATGTATTTTGAGTCGTTCAGCCTTTAAGCTCATTTACAATAGTTTTATTTTAATGCTCGTGACCGCCTGTATTGGACAATTTTGCATTTATGAAGAATGCTCCCTTGGTTACTACCTTAGCCTTGTCAGGTACTTCATCCACAAAAGTGATAGCTGTATATCCTAAATCAGACACGCCTTTAATTATTTCGATCTTCTCAAAATGCATCACCTTTTCCCGCTCCTTGACGTACTGTCCTGTTTTCTTTTCATCTTTATATTCAGCTCCGTTTTTATCATTTGCATGATCATTATGGCCGGGTGCTTTTTCACGTTCAGCCGGGTGCATCTTATTTGTCTGGATAAAAATGTAATACTTCCCATCCGCTTCTACAATCGCATCACTGGGTACAGCCGGCGATGTTATATTATCAAGGCTTACCAGACCGGTTACGTTCATTCCATCAATTAACCCCGCTTTGTTTCCGGTAACAGCACAATGAACTGCTATGGTTTTGCTTTCGTTTTCAAAGGTAGACCCAATACTGAATACTTTGGCATCGTATTCTCTTACCGGATTGTTGGTAATAGTAAAGTGAATAACCTGTCCTACTTTCATTTTAGGCAGATCTTTTTCAAACACCTGCAAATCCAGGTGTAATGAGCTATTATCTACCACTTCAATTACGGGAGACGAAACGTCTACATAGCTGCCAATTTTTGTGAATACATTACTTACGGTACCGCTAACCGGGCTTTTAACTGCCAGCGCAGTGCGCATATTGGAATTAGTGATGCTGCCAGGATGGAAGCCCATCATCTGTAATTGCCGATACAGAGATGCCCTGCGGGTGCGTAACGCACTGAGTTCAGCTATAGCAGACTGCAGATTTCTTTTAGCGCCTGCATTACCTTCGTTTAGCTCCTGCTGACGCTGAAGCTCCTGATCGGCAAACATAATTTTACTATTAACAGAAAGATACTCTTCCTGCATTTGTATGAACTGAGGGTTTACAATAGTAGCTACTACCTGGCCTTTGCGGACATAGTCGCCTATCTCTACATTCATCTTTTGTATTACGCCTCCATATAAAGAAGTGGCATTCCCCTTATTATTGTTAGGTACTTTTAATATTCCGTTCACCCTTATGGCATCTGTAAGCTCTTTTCTTTGAATTACTCCCAACTCCAAACCAATTGCTTTCATTTGCTCTCCGGTAAGGGCAGCAACCACCCGTGTATCTTCAGAGTGCTCTTCCGTGGAAGCCTTGCCTTTCCGGCTTTCGCTATCATCATGCGCATGGCTGTCAATTTCTGTATGCCTGTCTACACAACTATTAAATAGTACCGTTATAGTAATTAAAAAAAGGATATTGATTATTATCTTCATTTTATGTCTTCTTATTGATTGTTAAAATAATGATATTGAATTACCGACTGGTTATACTGATTGAGTATATCCAAATAGTTTTGTCTGATAGTTATGGCCTGGCTTAAGAACTGGCTTAATCCTGCAAAGTTTATTTCCCCGGTTTTATAGCTGAGCAGCGCAGCGCTGATAATTTCTTCTGACTGTCTCAGTCCTGTTGTTTCGTAAAAGTTCAGGAGCGACAGATTTTTTTCAAGAGATGTTACAGACACTGCTTTTTGAGTTTTCAGCAACTGTGTTTGATACGTCAGCATTGTCTCCTGCACATTCTTTTCCGCGGTTGCTGCTTTTATTTTACTGCGATAAGCATTCACACCAAATAAAGGAAAAGCTGCAGTGACCGAAAAGCCGGTAAGCGGGTTCTTTGCGCCCCAAAGTGCTTGACTGAATACTCTGCCGGAAAACTCTGGTTTATTCGTATTTTTTTGAACCGATATATTGGAGGAGGCTATGTTTACATTTTGTTGCTGAAGCCCCAACAACGGATGTATATTGCCGGCTGCGGGTTCGGCGATCTTTAGTTTTTCTAAAGCACCTTCAACAGGAAGTATCCATTCATCCTGATTTAGCAATATCATTAGCTGCTGCTGCTGTGCCAACATATCCTTTTTATTTTGCTCCAATACAGCATGCAATTCCTGTAGTTTGGCACCAGCCGCTATTTGATCCAGCTTTGCTACATCTCCGGTTTTTACCCGTAATTCCGTAGTATTGAATAACACGGTATAAATGCTATCTAATTTTTGTAATAACGAATGCTTATCCTGCAAATACCACAGCTGATAATAGGCCATCCTTACATCTCGTTTGAGTGTAGTATTCAGCATATCGGCATTGAGCTCTTCATACTTTAACTGCTCTTTCAGGTAGTTTCTCCGGGCAGTGTACAATCCCGGCCATGCAATGTTTTGCGACAAACCGATTTTAAGAATACCTGCCCTGTCTGCCGGACTCAGATCCTCGTTTTCGGCAAACACACCGGTTTTAGGTATCTCTCCGGCTGTTTTTATATTTATCGCAGCACGCTGAACTTCAGCCTCGTTAACAGCATATTGTAAATTATTTTTTAAGGCGATAGCCAGAGCGGCATCTATAGTTATTCTTTCCTGTGCCTGTGTTACAGATATTATGCTTAAGCAAAAAAATAACCCGGAAATAATGAGTTTCATACGTCCCCTTCTTTTAAAATTAATTTTTGAATTGAAAATGATGTAAAGAATTGGCAATACAAAAAGCGTAAGGAAAGTGGCTGTTACCAATCCTCCAATAACAACCGTTGCCAAAGGTTTTTGAACCTCTGCCCCCGCACCGGTGCTTATTGCCATTGGCAAAAATCCTAAGGATGCTACTGCAGCAGTCATCAATACAGGACGTAACCTTATTTTTGTTCCCTCCATTACCCGTTTCAGGATGCTGGAAACACCCTCTTTTTCTAATTGGTTAAAGGTTCCAATTAATACGATGCCATTTAGCACAGCCACGCCAAACAGGGCAATAAATCCTACACCTGCGCTAATGCTGAAAGGCATATCCCGTAGAATCAATGCAAATACTCCACCTATTGCACTCATAGGAATAGCCGTAAAAATTAATGCGGCCTGCTTTACAGAATGAAATGTAAAATAGAGCAGCACAAAAATCAGCAATAACGAAACAGGAACAGCTATCATTAACCGGTTAGTTGCTGCGCGCAGGTTTTCAAACTGGCCGCCATAAGTGAAATAATATCCTGCAGGCAATTTTACTTTTTGTTCCAGCTGTTGCCGGATGTCCTCTACCACACTTTGCACATCTCTGCCCGATACATTAAAGCCTATAACGATCCTGCGCTTGCTCTCCTCTCGGCTTATTTGAGCCGGACCCAGCTTGTAGCTAACATCAGCAACCTGTGATAAAGGAACTTGAATATCTGTATTAACAGGAATCATGAGATTACGTACATCATCTATATCGGACCGATGGGTACTGTCTAAACGTACCACTAAATCAAACCTCCTTTCATTTTCAAATATCTGTCCGGCTGATTTTCCAGCAAAAGCAGTGCTTAATACATTGTTCACTTCTTCTACATTCAACCCGTAGTTTGCCAAACGGGTACGATCGTAGACTACATTAATTTGAGGTAAGCCGCTTACACGTTCTATTTGCGGACCAGTAGTACCGTTCACATCCTGAATAACCTTGCCTGCCTTTTCTGCATACAAGGCAAGCGTATCCATATTTTCACCAAAAATTTTCACAGCCACATCTTGTCTGATACCGGTCATCAACTCATTGAAGCGCATTTGTATGGGTTGATTTTCTTCGAAGAACACACCGGGGATACGCTCCAGCTCCTTCATCATTGCTCCAGATAATTCATCGTAAGACCTGCCGGACCGCCAGTCTTTTACCGGCTTCAGAACAATAATCAAATCGGTAGCTTCAGGTGGCATAGGATCGGTAGGCACTTCAGCAGATCCTGTTTTACCCACCACCATTTTGACCTCATCAAACTGCCTGATGATACGGGATGCCTGCATTGACGTTTCAATACTCTGACTAAGCGAACTCCCCTGCGGCAGTATACAGTGAAAAGCAAAATCTCCTTCCTGCAATTGAGGAATAAACTCTCCGCCCATATTCCTGAACAGCAAAAGGCAAAACACAAATAAAATTATTGTTACCCCTACTAACCAATATTTTATTTCAATAGCTTTTTGCAACAATGGCTGATAGAGCCTTTGCAGTTTTGTCATGAGCCTGTCTGAAAAAGTTTCCCTATGTTGTATTTTTTTAGACAAAAACAACGTACACATTACAGGGATGTAAGTAAGTGATAAAATCAAAGCGCCCAATATAGCAAAGCCTACCGTTTTAGCCATAGGGGTGAACATTTTACCTTCAATACCTGCCAGCGTAAGTACAGGAATATATACAATCAGGATGATAACTTCACCAAAAGCGGCACTGTTCCGTATTTTGGAAGCTGACTGAAATACTTCATGGTCCATTTCTGCCTGAGTAAGTTTATTTACAGATTTACGCAAACCTAAATGATGTAAGGTAGCTTCTACTATAATCACTGCTCCATCTACTATCAAGCCAAAGTCAATAGCACCGAGGCTCATCAGGTTCGCACTCACGCCAAAAACGTTCATCATACCTAAAGCAAACAACAGGGATAAAGGGATAGCAGATGCCACAATCAACCCAGCACGCAGGTTCCCAAGAAAAATAACCAAAACAAAAATCACGATTAATGCTCCTTCAATCAGGTTCTTTTCAACTGTATGGATGGCTCTGTCTACGAGATTGGTCCTGTCGAGAAAAGGCTCAATAATGACATCTTCAGGTAATGATTTTTGAATGGTCGGAATTTTATTTTTTATTCGGGTTACGACTTCGTTGCTGTTAGCGCCCTTGAGCATCATCACAACGCCACCTACAGCATCCACTTCTCCGTTATAGGTCATTGCTCCATAACGTATAGCATGCCCCAGCCGCACCTCTGCCACATCCTTAATAAAAACAGGAACAGTACCGGTGTTGTTTTTGACTGCTATATTTTTTATATCCTCCAAGGAGGTTGCCAAACCAATACCACGAATAAAATAGGCGTTGGGCTTTTTATCAATATAAGCGCCGCCCGTATTCTGATTATTCTTTTCAAGAATATTGAAAATATCGGTAATACTCACACCCATTGCTTTGAGCCGATTGGGATTAACGGCCACTTCGTACTGCTTCAGTTCTCCTCCAAAGCTGTTTACTTCAGCAATCCCGGGAGTACCATATAACTGACGGGCTACGATCCAATCCTGCATCGTGCGCAGGTCTTTAGCATTATATTTTTGCTCGCTTCCTTTTTTAGGGTGAAGGATGTATTGATATACTTCTCCCAGGCCGGTACTCACAGGGGCCAGCTCGGGTGTGCCTATCCCTTTAGGAATTTTTTCTTCGGCCTCTTTAAGCCTTTCGTTGATGAGCTGGCGGGCAAAATAGATATCTACCTTTTCTTTAAAAACGACTGTAATCACCGAAAGGCCAAATCGCGATATACTACGCGTTTCTTCAAGATCGGGAATATTAGCGATGCTTTGCTCTATAGGAAAAGTGACCAACTGCTCCACTTCCTGTCCTGCTAAAGTAGGGCAAACGGTAATGATTTGTACCTGGTTATTAGTAATATCAGGAACTGCATCAATAGGTAAACGGGAAGCACTCCAAACGCCCCATACCATTAGCAGTAAAGTCAGAACACAAATAACCAGTTTATTTTTGATACTGAATTTTATGATGAGATCTAACACTATACACAGAATTAATACTTAACAATAATGAATGGGATCATCCATCTCGGCTTACAATAAAACAAGCTACAGGTGCTGCATAACATTACAACAGCCCTGAAATAACAGAACAATTGAACACACACCGGCTAGCTATAAAAGATCAGGTATTGGTTTTTGGCGGTTGCCAGATATTGTTAATAAAGAGAAATGAAAAAGTACTTTTGCAGATTTGATGTTTTCTTATAAAAAAAACAGGTTTGGCAGAAGAAAATGCCTGTTGAAACGTTATAAAAACAGAGCAGCAGGAGCAAACACATATTGGTGTACAATGATCATTTTCATGCTCATGGCTATTGGCAGTACTTGTATTTAAAGCTTTGATTTCGGCATTCATAACATATTCATCCCGATCTGCACACGGCATGCAGGATAAGGTAAAAAGATAGACCGTCATTATAAATGCAAAAAACCTCACATTGCGAAACTAAAGGATTTATAAAAAGGTTTCAAAATTATTACTGTAACTATATTGCAAAATAGTTAAATCATCCTATAGCTATTTAACAGCTACTCAATGATTCCTTATGGATTATTTTAGCTGCATCATCAATTCCATCACTACATTTAAGCAGGCTGTTAATCATCGGTAATCATCCCTTTTTTAGCTAGGGACTTTCCCGGCCATTTTTTATTTTTTATCCTGCTTAACTTCAATTTGGCAGGATCGATTTTTACATATTTGATCTTCTCCCGTCTCCAGGTGTATACGATATGTATCATTCCATCCCTGCTTTGTATAACGGAAGGGTAAGAATACTGGCTAACAGGTGAATCTTCCAGCACCAGCGCTGCATACCATTTTTTACCATCTTTAGAAACGGCGACGTTTAAAGGCGTTCGCGGTCCTTTGCCTTTTACCCAACTGCTGTCAGGCAGTACATGGTTATATACCAACAGGTGCCGCCCGTCTTTTAAACTTACGGCATCCGTTCCGGAATTATTATTAGGCAGATCCAGCGCTGTTATTTCACTCCACGTTTTACCACCATCTCTGCTCCAGCTTTGAAAAATGACCATATTTCGGGTACGGCCCAGCGCCTGTAGATCGCCATTCCGGTGCTTTAAAACAGAAGGCTGGATGGCTGAAAACTTTTTACCGTCATTGACAGGTCCGGATTTCGTCCAGGTTTTGCCCCAGTCTTTTGTATATTCAAAATGCACTTTCCAGCCATTCTTTTCTGTGCTCGATGGGCAAATCAATACCTCATTTATCAGTTCCGGCTTATTTTTGATCGGTCCCAGGTAGCCATCCGGCAGGGCCTCACGCTCGCTCCAGGTGTGCCCGTTGTCTTTCGAACGCTTCAGCCAGCCTGTCCAGCCGGCCACATTGGGTCCTATCTTATAAAACAGGATCAGCTCTCCGTTGGGTACCTGATATAAAACCGGGTTATAACAGGCATATCGTAAAGTATCGTTCAGCACACCATCGGCAACCATTACCGGGACAGTCCACTTTCCCTCTTTAAGATGGCTTGTCCAGATGCACACATCTCTATTGCCTTCCTTCGTTCCGCCAAACCAGGCAGCAATCAGTCCTTCCTCTGTTTCTGCAATGGTAGCAGAATGAGCCTGAGGAAAAGGTGCGTGCGCATAAATAAACTCATCTGCCAGAATTCCCTGTTTCCACCGTTGATTTTGTGCCTTTACTGCCACAACAGGCAATGTTATGTAAAGAAGTAAATACAGATAAATATTTTTTTTCATTCCTATATTTTTTACCTAATCCTGCATTCTTACAGGCTTTTGGGTTAAAACAGGTTAGTGAAATCAATCCGGAGCTGGCAGTATGAGTTCCGAAAACCAGCAATAATCATAATTTTCCTGTTATTGTGCTGATTTTAGATCACAATACGGCACATATAAATAATAACACGATTGCCCCGGGTAAAAGCCGGTTTTCACATAAACCTGCTACAGTTTTTATGGCACCTAAAATAAAATAATTAACCAGGAACCAGCTTGATAATTAACTGGAAAATATAACTAAAATACAGTAAATAATATGTATTTGCTGATATCTGTCACCTAATCAATATCATATACCGACATGACTAAAAACAGTAAAGGGCATTATGGACCAAAGTAATTTCGACGTGTAATTAAGGAACCATTTATACTGTTTGTTATGAACCCTGGAATTATATTAAGTAAAGTTCTCTTTCCGGCTATAACGGCCATAAAATATTATGGTACCGGCCAGAACGACGGATGATGTAAAATGTTTAAAATAAATCTTTTATAAACAGCCTTTTTCCTCAAACAGCATGCGGCAGCGTTACTGAAGCTTATTAAAAAGTACGACCTCTATATTGCCTGCCCTTTTTGTAAACTGATGTGGGTGGCGGTATTAAAACTGCCACCTGCATATTAAAATTATGCGTATGATCGATTGGTTCGTAAACCTTTTTACAACTAATTCTATAGCTCAGACTATACTGGTTTTCGGACTTTCAATTTCAGTGGGGTTATGGCTTGGTAGAATTAAATTTGGAGGTATTTCGCTGGGCACCACCTTTGTGCTTTTTACAGGAATGTTTCTTTCCTACATGGGTATTACTGTTGATGAACCTACCGAACACTTTCTTAAGGAATTCGGGCTGATCCTTTTTGTGTATGCTATCGGACTGCAGGTGGGGCCCAGTTTTTTTGCCAGCTTAAAAAAGAATGCCCTCAACAGCAATCTTATAGCCGGATTAACAGTGATAACAGGGATCGCTATTACTATTATTATTTTTTATGCCAGCAAATACAATATATCTACTATGGTAGGTATCATGAGCGGCGCAGTTACCAATACACCGGGGCTGGCTGCAGCACAGGCTGCCGCTTCAGAATTTAACTTAAGCAACACAGACAGGTCATTTATTACTCTTGCCTATGCCTGTACTTATCCGCTGGGCGTTTTTGGTATCATTGGCTCTCTTCTGTTGCTGAAAAAAATATTCAGGGTGAATATTACCCATGAACAGGAATTGCACCGAAAGCTGGATATATTCCGTTCCAACAAACCTGTTTCTCATCATTTCAGGCTGGAGAATAAGCTGCTGTACGGGCAACCCCTGAAAAAGCTATTCGACATGCTTAAGGAAAAAATTATTGTTTCCCGTATGCTGCAGCATGGAGAAATTATAACTCCTACTCCTGAAACCATTCTTTTGGAAAATGATGTACTGCTTATTGTAGCCTCCAAAAAAGAAATACTTCAGTTAAAGCTGATCGTGGGCCCCTTTACAGAACATAACCTGAAAGATGTATCTGAAAGTAAACTGATCTCCAGGAGAATCGTGGTAACCAAAAAATCGGTAACACATAAAAGGCTGGGAGATCTTTCTGAACTGGCCCACGCCAATTTTACGCTTACCCGTTTAAAAAGAGCAGGAATTGAAATGGTACCTCATGGAAACATGCTGCTGCAACTGGGGGATGTTATAAAAGTAGTAGGAACCGAAGAGTCTGTACAACGGGCTGCTGATGCAGTAGGCAATTCTCTAAAAAAACTGGAAGCGCCCGACCTGGCTCCCATTTTTATCGGTATTGTATTAGGAGTGATCTTTGGCAGTATTCCAATCAGTTTCCCGGGCATGCCGGTGCCTGTAAAAATCGGAATGGCGGGAGGACCGCTTATCATTTCATTATTGTTGAGCCGGTTTGGAAATGTTTTTTACTTGAATAACTATACTACCAATAGTGCCAATCAAATGATACGCGAACTGGGTATTTGCCTGTTCCTGGCCAGTGTGGGTTTGGGCAGCGGCAAAAACCTGTCTACTGCGTTTGCCGGCGGACAGGGATTTATATGGGTAATGTTAGGCGTTATCATTACGGTAATACCGCTTTTGGTCATTGGCATTTTAGCTAAACGGGTCTTTAAAAAAACTTATTTCGAGATCTGTGGGCTGCTGTCGGGTGCTTCTACAGATCCCCCGGCCTTAGCCTTTGCTACCAAACTAGCGGGCAACGATATACCGTCCATATCTTATGCAACAGTATATCCGTTAACTATGATCCTGAGAATTGTTGGTGCACAATTACTGATCTTATTGTTAAGTTCATAAAAAAACATTGGATCTGCATATTATACCAACCTCTTCTGAATTTCCAACTCCGCTCTTGCATTATTTATAGCATCGCGTATTGGCTACCAGAGGAAATGGCACAGTTTCTGGGTAGCCATTACTGAATAAATCATTCAATAATCTTTATTAAAAGCTCATAGCAGCTATTTTTGCAAAAAACTATATCAATGGACCGTTCCGAAATCAAACATCTCGCAGGAACTCATACCGATTTATTACTAGATATTGGCTCTACCTTGCTGGCATCCGGCGCCACGAGCGAGCGTATCAACAGAAATGTACAGCGCATAGGTAACCAGTTAGGATACGATGTAGACATTTTCTTTGATTACACAGGTCTTATTATTACCATACAATTAAAATCTGACCCCACGATCTATGCCACACGCCATAAAAAGCTCACCAAACATCATGCAAATTTTAATATTCTTAAAGATATTAGCCTGCTGTCGTGGAAAGTGAAGGAAGATAACATGGAGGTAGCTGAAATAGAAGAAGCCCTGGAAGAAATAAAAACAGAACCTACTTATTCCCGCTGGGAAATACTGATTGCCGTTGGACTTGCCTGTTTTGCCTTGTGCTTTATTGCCGGCGGGAACCTGAAAAGCGCCGGTATTGCAGGAGTAGCCGGCTTTACCGGTATGTATGTGAGGCAGGAACTGGAAAAAAGAGGGTTTCTGTCTGTGATCACTATAATGGGCGCTTCATTTGTAAGTTCAATGATCGCCAGTACCGATGCTATTTTTAAAATTGGTAACAAACCGGAAATAACAGCAGCTACCTGCGTACTGTATCTTATACCTGGTGTACAAATGATCAACAGCGTTATTGACCTCATTGAGGGATATTACCCCATGGCCCTTGCCAGGGGGGCATTCAGCAGCTATATTGTATTATGGATCGCGGTAGGCATTACCTTAAGTATTATGTTTATTGGCCTTAGCAACTTTTAAAATCATGAACGAAATATTTTTCTTGTCGATAAAAGATTTTTTATTAGCTGCAGTTGTGGCTATAGGTTTTGCGGTACTATTCAGAACTCCCCGTTCTGTATTGTGGGTTGCAGGTTTATTAGGAGGATCAGGACATTTGCTACGTTACCTGCTGCACTTTCAAATAGGGTCGGGCATCGTAATCTCTACCTTGCTTGCTGCATTATTCATAGGCATTGCAGGTATTTATTTAGCACATAAAGTACATACACCTCCCGTAGTATTTACCGTGCCCGCCTGTATTACTATGATACCCGGTCTGTACGCTTACCGGACCATGCTGGGTTTACTAAAAATTACCGACCTGGACGCTGCCAAACAGGATGCCAATAATATAATGCTAGACACAGTGCATAATTTTGTATTAGCCTCTTCGTTATTGTTCTGCCTGGCAATGGGCATTTGTGTAGGCGTACTTTTATTCAGGCAAAAAAGCGCCAAGCATATTACATTTAAGCTGAAACGCAGGGTTATCAGGCCCAGAGATAAAAGATAAAATGCTTTTTTGATCATTCATTGATTATACCCGCGCTGCTGCACGCCCCTGAAACGCAACAGATTGTATACCAGCTCTCCTGTACAGGTTTCTAAACTGGCTGGTTGTTCTGGCTTTAATATGCCTTGCAGCTCCTGTAACAACGTTTAATATATCAACACCTTCGCCAAAAGTGCCCACCCATATATTGCCGTCATTATCCTGCTGTAGCCTGCGCACCTGGTTATTCGAAATAGGACGAGTGATCGTCCTGTATAATATTCCATACAGTGAAGACATACCTTCATTTACGCTATAATTTCTGATAAGCACCTGCTGTGTTATGGCTACGTTATATACTGCTGTAATGAGTAATTGCATACAAACAGCCAGCAGTAATCGTTTAGCCCGGCAAGAAAATATAGTCTCCTGATATTTTAAAATTCTTATATTGTATTATTTCTTACTTCTCTTTTTAGCATCTGCATTTACATCAGGTTCTTCGGCGTTCACGTCTTTCTTCCACTTATCTAAAACGGCTTTCAGCTCTTTGAATTTTTGCGGATAAGCGGCTACTATATTATTTTCTTCAGACGGATCTTTTGATAAATCATATAACTCTATCCGCTTATCAGCATAAAAATAAAGCAATTTGTAATCACCCTTTCTTACTGCGCTGCACATACGTGGCACCCACCTGCCTGTTTCTGAAGGATAATGCCAGAACAGCGCATCTTCCCTGTCCCATTTGTTACCGTTAAAAACATCTAAAATACTTTTCCCGTCAATGATATTACCGGGTTTGTTTTTAATACCGGCCATTTCAATGAAAGTAGGATAAAAATCAATACCGCAAACCATGTCATCCGAAACGCTTCCCTGTTTTATAACTGCAGGCCATCTTGCAATTAAATTTTCCCTGATACCTCCTTCATACAGCCACGATTTTCCAAGACGCAGGATTCCATTATTTGCAAAACCGGTAACACCGCCATTATCAGAGAAAAATATCACCAACGTATTTTTCTCCAAACCATTTTTCTTTAATGTTGCCATAATTCTTCCTATTCCGTTGTAAATGCTTTCTATCATTGCCGCCAGGTAAGGATTATCTATATGCTTTCCCTCATGCCGTTTGTTTTCAGGATCGTCGTACATTTTAGCTGCTGCGCCGGCGCCATATTTTGCATCAAACTTCTGCCTGTATTTTTTTACCAGCGATCCGGGAGCATCTAACCGTGTATGCACAGCGTAAAAAGGCAGGTATAAAAAGAAGGGGGCTTTTTTATTTCTTTCGATAAAATCCGAAGCCTCTTTGCACTGTCTGTCTGTTAAATACTCATCTTCCGCCCCCGTAGTGTATGTTGCTATTTTATCATAGGGATAAAAATAATCTCCATCTGCAATGTATTTGGTTTCGGAACCGATTACTTCATCAAATCCGTGCTGCTGCGGATTCCCGGCAGGATTGCTGAATTTTGTATCCAGGGGGGCAAAAATAGTAAAAAATATTAGTCTATTTATTTAATAGACTAATATTTTTTTAGATTAATAATGCTGCATCACTATTATCCGACTAATATTAATAAATTTAAAATTTGGTTAATCGCCTCAGCCCACCTCCCTCAGGAAGAGGAGTAGAACCTGCCCTGGCAAAAGATCTTGCAATCTTCTGACTTGTTTAATTATACAATAATGATACGTTTTATTTAAAGCTGGATACCCTGTCTTCAAGGCGCCTAACATTTTATATATAGCCGAATTTTATTGCTGGTGAAAATACCAGTACTTGTGGTTTGCCGCTGTTGTGTCTTATAAACTGCAGATTTCTGGGACGTACCCAATCTTTCTTATCGTCGTGTTTACGGGAGAGGTATGATTGGGCCATAAGAAACCCGAAGACATATCCTGTCGTAACAGTATACCAATAGAATCCAAAACCATCGGCCCACCATCCCTGGTAGAGCGTACCCCAATGGATTACTTAATTACCAAGCTATAGTTCTGTTACTCATTTCTTATAAAGCTAGTTTTCAAATTGATAAGCACCGCTTGCTACACTAAAAGTTGCAATACCGTTTTGGTATTGTAAAAACGTCACTCCCTCTGCAATAGAGGCTTTTTTACCATTCTCGGTTATTGTTTGTGCTTTACCAGCCGGCAGGCTGATGATGGCTGAGGTATTAGCCGGCACTTCTATACTCCATTTTATCTTACCGCTTTTTTGCGACCATTCGCTTTTGATATCTCCGTACACTGACCGATACGACGCTTTTACATTGTCGAGCTCTTCTACAAAAGAAGGATTCATTTCTATTTCCCGGAAACCAGGAGCGGCTGCTTTAATACCACCCAGGCTCTCAAACATCCAGATCAGCAGATCACCCAACAGCATGATATGGTTTTGAGAGTTCATTTGCGGGTTGGCAGTATTCCCATTCCACAGTTCCCATATAGTGGTAGCCCCGTTCTCAATCATATATCCCCAGCTCGGATAGGTTTTGTTAGAGGCCAGTGTCAACGCTGCATCGGGTCTTCCACACCTGGTCAATCCACGCATCAGCCATTGCGTGCCTATTACGCCTGTACTGATATGCATGTTGTCTGCTTCCAGCTTTTTCATGATACTTTCAAAAACCCGTTGTTTGTTGGTCTCTTCTACTATTCCAAAATATAAAGGCAAAAGGTTGGCTGTTACCGTGCCATTGTCGTACCCGCCCGCACTTTCATGGTAAAACTTTTTATTGAAGGCGGTCCGGATCGATTTTCGTAAATTTCCGTAAACACCAGTATCATTTGTGTTCCCGGCGATGACGGCAAAGCGTTCCATTATTTCCAGCAACCGGTAATAATAAGCCGTCGCTAATAATTCACCTTTGGTTGTACGTGTACTATCCTGCGAGCGAATCATCTTCAGATCTTCGGGCGGTACACACCAATCGCCATATTTATCTTTGGTTACGATAAAGTTTTTTATGTATTTATTTTTCATGTACATCATCCATTTTTTCATGTATGGATAATGTTTGATGATACTCTGCTTATCGCCAAACTGGTGGTGCAACATATCTGCTACCAATATGTAAGTGCCCGGCCAGGTCATGTTATCGCTGTAATAATTCCAGTAAGCAGGGGCCACATCAGGAATGGCGCCCTCTGCTGTTTGAGATTCCCGGATATCGTCTAACCATTTGGCATAAAGCGAGGCATTGCTGAACAGGAAGCTTTCACCGTAGGCGCCCTGCGCCCTGTCGCCCAGCCAGGGCTGGCGTTCGTTACGTTGCGGACAATCAACCGGCATGCCTTTGTAGTTTGAAGCTATCCCCCACCAGGCATTCTTTACGATCTGGTTGATGGTTGTATTGGACGTTACCAGCTGCCCGGTAGTTTGCATTTTATCATACACCATGTGCCCTTCAAAATTATCAATAACAGGTTCTCCCGGCCAACCTGTTATTTCTACATACCTGAACCCATGATAAACAAATACGGGGTGCCAGGTTTCTTCTCCTCCCCCTTTCAATGTATATATATCGGTTACTCTTGCATCGCGCAGGTTAGCTACATATAGTTCACCTCCAGGCTGCAGGCTTTCGGCAAAGCGCATTTTTACCTTATCCCCCTTTTTACCTTTTACTTTTATCTGGATCCAACCGGAAAAGTTCTGCCCCATATCAAGAATATAAACTTCACTGTTGAGTTTTTTAAGCGCAACCGGTTTAATCTTTTGCATCACTTTCATAGGCTGATTAGGCTGAGGCGTGATCTTACCTTCAGGTGCTTTTACCAGCGCTGCTTTCATCCATTTGTTATCGGCATATCCTGCGACACTCCAGTTGCCTAATTCTTTAATGGCATCATATTCTTCACCATCATACTCATTATTGGTACGTATGGGACCGTTAGCAGTAAACTTCCAGGTTTGATCAGACACAATGGTTTGCGAAGAACCATCCTCATATATGAGGTCCAGCTGAAACAACAATTTCGGAAAACCAAAATTATTTATCTTATGCGGTTTATAATCCTGGCGCATGGTAAAGAAACGGCCATTGCCTAAAACCACGCCTACTGCATTAGCGCCATTAGTGATATGTTCGGTAACATCAAAAGTATTGCTCAATACAGATTTGCGATAGTCGGTTGGCGCAGGGGCCAGCACAGCATCACCCATTTTTTTGCCGTTGATCATCAGCTCATACATGCCCAGCCCTACAATGTTGACAAATGCTTTCTTTATTTTTTTAGCGACAGAAAATTCTTTCCGGTAATAACGTGCAGACAGGCGCGACCATTGGGATACGCTATCCCAGGGAAATGCTTTATCATAACCTATCCATTTGGCTTTCCAGGATGACGGGTTTACAAATCCTACTGTAAAAAATGCCGGCTTGCTCCAAACCGCGTCCCCTTTATTAGTTGTAACTTTTACTTTAGTATAATAATACCGGTTGGGCAGGAGTCCCTTCCCCTGAAAGGGGATCAAAACGGCATCATCCGTATTTACCACGCCGGAAGACCATACGTCCCCGATATTTTTTTCTGCATTGGCTTTGGAACTTGCCACAATGATTTCATAAGATGTTTGCTTTACATTGCGCTGATCTGATTCTAACTGCCAGCTGAAACGAGGCTGTAAGGTTGCAATACCAATGGGATGAGATTGCTGCTCACAAAGCAGGTTGACTACTTTTACGTTCTGCGCATTTACTGGTTGACACAGTAACGAAAAGATAAATACAAAAAATAAAACCGGATAGTTAAAATAGTATTTCATTATAATAATTCTTTTAATGCTTTAGGATAGTACGAAAAAAAAATCCTTATTGAACGTCATCCTTAGTTACTGATTAGGCAATACCTCACCTTTGTGATGATGACAAAAAGGATCGTCTTTTCGACCGGAACACCCGCCTGAACGGAACGGGCAGGCAGTGGAGGGAGAAATCTTCTGAATTTGAAGAAGACCTCTCCCTTCGGTCGAGGTGACGACTGGTAATCATCATGTTTACAATATATCATTGGCAGCAAAGCGAGGGATATCCTCTTATATTCAGGAGATGCCTCCTTACTCTCGATAGCAATCGGGACGGCATGACGACCTCTATAACCTGGAATAAGCCCATCACTACCAATAGATAAAATGAATTTTCGTATGTTACGAACAATCTCATTTTCGATCTCACGTTCATCAACAAAATCCGCATCCTCAATATTCATAAAATCAAACAGATACTCGTCTTTGAAGGAGAGCAGGGCTTTTTCCCTGTAACTTTCATCTATAATGGTTTGTGAAAAATTATTCAGAAGAGTGCCCCGTTTTTTGAATGTGTTGCTTTTTATACTATTAATCAGGTTGTCAACCGATAAAAATTCTTCAAAAGTCTTGTGGATATAAAAAACTCTTTCATCAACCGACTTAGCTTTAACTAGTATTTCATAATGATGTGTAAAACCAATTGAAAAAAACGCCTTTTTAAATTGGTCCGTTAACAACGGACTAAATTCCAGGTTATCAATTTTACTTATATTCTTTTGTCTGGTTTTTTTTTGCAAGTTTGATAATTCGTCCGTTGCTGACGGAAGAATTGAGTTCATCCATTCTGTATAAAACAAGCGCATTTTTTTAAGGCTTGTGGTAGAAAAACCTCTTAATCCGGGAAGCTCTGCCTGTAAATCCGTTGCAATTCTATCCAAGACACCAGATCCCCAGGATTCTGTTTCAGATCTTTCAACGATTAATCTGCCCACTGAAAAATATAACAATAATAATTCTTTATTTGCCAAAGTAGCCGCACGATACCTGCTTCTAAGGATCACTGACTTCAACTCTTTGATGGTTTGTTTGTGTTTGGTTAACATAATGGTGTTTTTATCCTCCAAAATTAAACCACAGCACAATACGCAGCGCTCTCACCGGGTCTTTTTCATAATCATAGTAAATATTATCTAACCCCATAGGCCCGGTGGTTTCGCGGGTTTGCGTACGTGAACCAATAGATGGGATGGCGTTCATAAAAGAAATATCACCTTTGGGGAACCAGGGCTCATAATTATGCCATTGGTCTGTTTTCCATCGGGCGCTGTACAGGCGCAGGAACAGATCCTCCGTTTCGGTAGCAACCGTAAAACTTTGATCACCGGCAGTATTGATAAAGCCACCATAAAACCCGGCATAATAGCCTTTAAATTCAGGGTATTTCCACTGCTCGCCTGTTTCTGTATCATTATATTCTTTTTTCCAGACACCAAACCGGCCACCTTTCATTCGGTTTTTCCATACACGATAAGGCCCTATACCCATGTAGGTAACGGAACGTATTTTATTTTCAGGCAAATCAAAATTGATACCCAGGAATTTGTTATGAAGTGAATCAGGAAAATAATTCACCTTCAGTTGTACCCATCCATTCCTGTGAATGGTCCATTGCAGGGTATTAAAGCTTTTCTTTTTATCATAAGCAGAACTGATGACAAGATTTTTATTATCATCATATTTATAGGTAATACCTGCAAAATTGGTAACCCCTTCCTGGATGACAGGGCCATTGGATAATGGAATAATACCTTTACTATTGGACACTTCTTTGAGCAGGCCGGTTGTCTTACTGAATCTCAATGCTACATCAGCAACTTTTACGTTATAATCATTACCCGATTCTGTGATGACAACATCATTAGCTCTTGTACTGTTCTTTACCAGGGCTGCTGTTGTTTTTACAGGACTACTAATCGGGAAGCTCCAGGTAAACAGTTCTTTGTTGTATTTGTCTTTTGCTGTAACGTACAGAACATCGTAGCTATTCCAGTTTTCAGGCAATAAAACTTTTAGCTGCCCTTTCTGCATTGGCAGAATATCCGGCGCCTGGGCAGCACCGGTCTTTTCACTTTCATAGGTGATATTAAATTTTTTCAGCTTCCAGGTGAATGTGCAGGTGTTCAGGTTTGTAAAATGATACCGGTTCTCAATATTGAAGACACCATCGAATAGAGGTGTTATCTCCCTGCGTTCAACATGGACAGGGCTCCATATTTCTTTAATCGTGTAGAAGCTTCCTTCTTTTTCATGGTGCGGTCCTACAATCCCATCTGCACCGCGGCTTTTATCTGTGTCAATGGAGTCTTTTAAATCTCTTCTTACTACGCCCTGGTCTGCAAAATCCCAAAGAAAGCCTCCGGCGCTTAAAGGATTGTTCCACATTTTATTCCAGTAATCTTCCAATCCTGCTCCATGACCGCCATCAAACCAGCCATGCAGGAACTCGGTAGGCATCACTATTTCACGGCCATTGTCATAATTACCTACACCATAGTTGTATTGCCTGTAATGCTGTGTTTCTATACCGTTATGCAATTGCCAGGGATGAATCACCACCCTGTTCTGTAAATCATATTTACCAAACAACGCATCCAGCTCCGGATTGCTGCCGCCTTCATTACCATTGGCCCAGATCACAACGGAAGGATGATTACGATCGTGCTCCACCATTTCCTTTACGCGCAGGCTTCCGGTAGGTGTATCGTAATGACCGTGCCATCCTGCCAATTCATCAATCACATACAGGCCTAACGAATCGCAAACATCCAAAAAATGATCATCGGGCGGATAGTGCGACATACGAACCGCATTCATGTTCATTTCTTTCATCAGCAATACGTCATCCACGCTGTTTTTGTAGCTGGTGGTTCTGCCGCTTTCTGGTCTGAAGGAATGGCGGTTCACTCCCTTAAATTTCATTTTCACGCCGTTTACATAAATACCGTCACGCTGCTTCACTTCTACCGTTCTGAATCCAAATTTCTTTGATACAGTATGTAAGATGGTACCCTTGTTATCATAAATTGTATAATCTGCACGATACAGATCAGGTGTTTCAGCTGTCCATAACTTAGGGTTATTAATAACAGTTAAGATATTATGATGCGATAACTTTTTGTCTTTCTGAACCACTTCTTTAACAGTATGCACTAACTGATCCTGCCCATCATAAAATGCTATTTCAAACCTGTAGATATTTGTTGCTTTAAATGAAGTGCTAAAATGCCCGTTAGCTTTAGCATCTATACTAATATCATTTATATGGTTTTGGGGTAAAACCTCCAGCCAAACCGGCCTGAAAATGCCTCCAAATATCCAGTAATCCGCTTCCCGCTCGGCAGCGTTTACACTTTTATTAGCCGAATGCTTATCTACCTTTACTTCAAGCAGGTTTTCCTTGCCATATTTTACTAGGCCAGAGATATCATATTTAAAGGCATAGAAGGCTCCCTGGTGAACAGGGCCAGCCAACTTACCATTGACCTTAAAGGTAGCATCTGTCATTACGCCTTCAAAAACAATATTCACAACCTTACCCTTCCAGGATGCAGGCACTGCAAAGGTTTTCTTATACAACCCACTCTCCTTACCCCGCACGGCATCTTTGGCAAAGCCATAATCGTATTTACCAAAACCCTGCAGTTCCCAGCAGGAAGGCACTCCGATCTTCGACCATTTACCGGCATTCATACCTCCTGTTATCATAAAGTCCCAACTCACCATATCATCGTTTCCACGACCGCTCAGGTACCGTACTTCCGTTTGCTGTGCCTGCAATGGCACCGCAGTTATCAAAAGAAATATATAAACAATATGTCGCATTATTTTTATGTTGTCAGCTTTTGAATACCTGCTTGCAGCAGGCAAGTATGGCATCTTCGTTGTGCCTGCCCGCCGTGGCGGGTCACTCACTTCATCGTTCCTCTCACTGCTCGTCCTTTTTTTGTTCTAAAAGGCAAAGCAGGTAATCCATCTGAATTAACCAGGTTGGGCTTTGCATCTTCCCGCCACCCAAACCGGACAGATCGAGGATCTTTTATCCCGTTTGACTTTACCACAATTTTACTCCCTTTTATTATTGCATTTGCCTTATGATAAGCACCGTTGGTATCTTCTAACTCAAAAAAGCTCAAAGCGCTGCCATCCCTGCTTTTTAAGCCCTTCCCTTTATAGTCAAAATCAATAATAAATGTATCTCCTTTTTTAGCTGCCGACTTAAATACCGGTCCCATTGCCTGCCTGCTGCTTACCTTATATGTTTTAGCAAGCGCCGATTGGGCAAGTCTTTGGCCTACCTCCCATTTATTCACCGGGTGCAGATCTTTGAGGTCGTCATTCAAGTCAATAGTAGCAACCATTGCCGTATTGGGCACATCTAATACCGCAGCCTGGGCTTCCCAAAACTCCGGCTCACTGTACACTGTATATGGGCGGTCGGTAGTTTTTGAATAATAATAGGGCGCTATCTGCACATAATAAAGCGGCAGCTCATTATTGTGCCATTTTTTTCTCCAATAATCAATCAGCGATTTCATTTTATAGCTGTACTGTAACCGCTCATTTAAAAAACAGTTGCTTTCTCCCTGGTACCAGAGAAAACCTTTTAATGTAAAAGGAATTAAAGGTTCGATCATCGGCGTATAAAATTTACCGGGATCGCCATCTATTTTTGCTTCGGGTTTACCCGCGTTCTCTTTAAAATAAGCCTGCTGTTCCATCGCTTCTGCCGGCATCCATGGCTCGATACGGCTGCCCGGAATGGCAGCAGCAATAACTCCTACCGGCACTTTCAGCTTACCGTACAATTCTTTTGCAAAAAAATAGCCTACTGCCGAAAAACTGCGCAATGCCTCTCCTTTACCTTCGGCCCAACCAGCATGAGAACTATCGGGCTGCATTTTTTTTCGTTCCACTAAAAAGATGCGTAATACTCCATTATCAGCTTCTGCTACTTCGTTCACCGGCCAATCAGCGCCAGGCGGCGGATTTAATTTTGCCAGCTTGCGCATAGCAAATTCCATATTCGACTGGCCCGAGCATAACCACACTTCTCCTACCAGTATATTGTTTAACTGAATGGTTTCCGAAGTGCCGGAGATACGAAGCGTTGCAGGTTCAAAAGAAGCTTTCAGAGGATCCAGTGTCAATTTCCATTCACCATTAACATTACCGGTAGCTTTCCTTACCTGTCCTTTAAAAGTAACCGTTATCACTTCGCCGGCATTGGCCCAGCCCCAGATAGCCACCGGCTCGCCCTGCTGCAATACCATGTCATGTCCCAGTATCTTAGGCAGCACAAGCTTCGCATAGCCCGTATGTATGAATGCAAAGAAGCAGAAAATAATTAATATCGTTTTCCTGATCATCATTATAAGGCACCTGTAACGCTACTTAATTTTTTTGATCGGGCAACTAATTTACCATCGGCCCAAACGCACAACCCTTTACCCTTACCATATTTTTTGCCCGTTTTATCCCAAATAATTGTAACTATTTTTCCATGATATAAAATATTATCCAAAGTAAACCAATCCCACCGCTTTGCCGGCAATAAAGGATTTACCTCGATCATATTATCCGCACGTGGCCGCAAACCTACAAGCCCGGTGATCACCAGGTCATTAAAAGTAGAATGGTTATAATAGCGCCCCCGGTCGTCTTTTGTTAACCACTCACCCGTTTTTTCGTCTGCATATTCGCCAATATAAGGTCTCCCCTCTTTATGCTGTAAGGCAGCGTACTTTTTCAGCTGCAGGAAATAATCGTTCTTTGTTACTTGGGTCTGTTTATAATTATTTAAAAGATTAGCCATTGCGGTTAAGGTTTGCGCTGTTGCAAACGGCCATACGGCTCCGTCCCATTCGCATTTACAGCAACCATGGGTTCTAAAGCCCGGATGGCTACGGTCGGCCGTGGTAATACCTACCGGTGCATTAAAGTGCTTAGGATTCATTAAATGTTTCCATGCTGTATTATACCTGGCATCGGGCAAATTAAAATACCAGGGAATAAAACCTATTTCTTCCATTACATTAGCCAGTGTATCGCCCTGCTCTTTCCTTACTTCAAAAAAACGACTTTGGGCATTCCATAATTTTTGCTGCACGTCTGCTTTAATACTGTCTGCTTTGCGTAAATACAATTGCGCTGTATTGGTATCGCCCGCCAGTTTAGCGATTGCAGCAAGCGCTTTGGCATTGCCATACATATACCCGTTGATGGAAGGCCGGGGATTCTTTTCTTTTCTGCCACCGCTGATGGTTTCTTCCATCGCATCTCTTACATCATACTGCCAGAACAATCCTTTGGGATAGCGTTTTTCCGCCTCCCAGGCGGCATAATCTGTAACAAGATCCGGGTAATACTCTTTGAGAAAAGCGGGATCACTATTTACCAGGTAACGATTCCAGATCGCGTCAATATTCCAGCTACTGTAAAACCTTAAACGGTTCAATGGTTTACCGTTATTGCCCCGGTACCAGATATGCAGATTATCATTTAAATATTGCTGATCGTGCAGCCAGCGTGACTCATAAATGTGATGTCCCAGTGCACTGCTGATCAGGTTGTATTTATCGGCATAAGAGCGGTTTACCAGAAATTCAGTCAGCACATAGCCCTGGTCGGTTTTTTTAATATGCTTACGTAAGGTCCACCAGCGGAAATAATAGATCTCTTCAAATGACTTATCAGGACATTCAAAAAGCGGAATATTATGCTGCATCCATTGCCAGGCCTCACTATTAGGAACCGCCTGCACAATCGGCTCATTTTCCATTGTATTAAAATGCTCCACATAATGCCTGTAATCATCAGCTTTTAATATTAAAGGCTGGCTATAACCACTTTTAACAATAACCAGGGTCCAAACAAGTACTATAAGCTTAACTATCCTCATCATTTAATTTTTGTTTTGAATAACATTCAGCCATTGCTGGCACCAGCGTTCTGCTTTTTCTGCCTGCACGGATGGCACTATAACTACTTTATCACTTTTCAGATTTGGCAACGCATCTATATTCTTAAAAATACCAGCACCCAAAGCCGAAACATCAGGCATTGAGCTTTTGGGCACCTCCTTATTATCAGGAAAAAAATCCCTGTTGCCAGTGATAATTCCGAGAGTAGCATTTGATAACACCTTTACAATAGTTTCGAGTATTTAAAATAGCCTATGTTGTAAACCGCTTCCTTATCTTTTTCCCCAGCGCCGGGCAGGTCATAATCCTGATCAGTAGGCGTATCAGCATCAGGAAAACGCCTTACACCACCGGTTCTGAATAGGATATGATGCACCTTGTGAATGGGCGAAAAAATCACATTATTATTAGGCCTGCTTCCATTAATAGAAACAGTGTACAACCTCGTAGCAGTATTCAGCTCTATCACAAAATCATATTTTTTACCAGCCTCATACCTGCTGAGCGTTTTATTTCGGTAGCCCGCTTTTGTAAGTATATTTCCTTCCGCATCAAATGATATACGCAGGCAGGGTATATTTTTTGCATCCTGCACTTCTATATCCAGGCGGCCATTAGCAGCCTGTTTGGGCGTAACGCTGAATTCAATTTTTACTTTGCCTGCCTCCGGCACTATCCTTTCTGCTTTTGCATAATCAAAAGGATCAAAATCTTTTAAAGAGAGATATTTTTGCCCGTTCTCCTTTACTATGGAAACCGGCGCCCATAAAGGGCTGTAGATGTTCCAGCTATTTAATGCTCCGCTATCTTTTAATAAACTGAACTGATCATCGGCTTCCTGATCCACAGTGCTCTTCACCGGCACAGGAATTTTCGCCACCCACATGTCTTCTTTATTGACGCTGTAAGAAACCCAGGCATTACCTCCCGGCGGCCTGCCGTTCATTTCCTGTATACCACGCACGTATTGGGGCCCGTAAGATTTATAATTTCCGCCATAGCGCATGGATGTGATCTCGCCATTTACCAGCAACAGGTTCGTATATTTCAAACCATTGTCACTTACCGAAAGAGCCAACGGCCACCTGAATTCTGAAGGATTGTAAACAGTCATATACTTCCCATCTACGGTTTTCTGCCCCCAGATCTTGGCATTGGCATTTACAAAGCCCGGCGCACGTAAGGGGCTATACAACCAGGTTTTACCGCCATCGGCAGACATACTGGTTAACGCATTCTTCCAGAAGCCTATCACCCTTCCATCGGGCAAATGATAATAGCTGAATGCTTTCAGCTCTTTTTTCAGTGGAATCAGCGGATCATTTCTATCAGCTTCTTCCACCCACTGCTGCATTTGCAGGGGTTGCGACAGCAGCTCATCGCAGGCCGCTATAAAAGCTTTGTCTTTTGATCTTTTATAAAAAGGATAGCTGGTATTTTTTTCATTAAAATCATGATTGTAACGAATAAAATAAATAGGGCCAAGTGTTCCATCGGCTTTGATCTCCCTCACTACCCGGCCAATACCATTGCCGTCATTGGGATCATCTTTGGGATACAATGCAATACCATAAAAGCCTAAAGCAAGGAACTTATTGTTTTTTGCGGTATAAAAGCCCATGCGCTGGTGCACTGTGGCATCAATATTATTTGCGACAGCCGTATCATCTTTCTTTTTAAACCCGTTGGGGATCCGGTACACAGGGAAAAGATCAACAGGTTTTGACCAGTGATAACCATCCTTTGATGTAAGCAGATAAGTAGCACTGGGTGGAATATGCTCCCCAACCGGGTTGCTCAAAAAATGCAGGAAAAATGTATTATTCCAATACGCCAGCATAGGCTGATGATTATAGGTCCAGTTCATGCCGCCGGCCCATTCGGGATGCTCGCGGTTGGCACGAAATACCTGGATATTATGCACGCCCACCGCAGGTGTTAACTGGCCGTGATGGTAATCTACATTAGACAATATTTCTCCTATATAACGAGCTGTGTCCTGCTGGGAAAAGCCCGTCAGTGATGTAATACAAAGAATATATGTGAGTAAATACTTCATCAATGTTTGTTTTTTTGTTCATGATTGAGGGCTACTGGATACTGGACAATGGATACTGGATGCTGGTTACTGGATTGAACCATTAACCCTCCTCAACAATTGCTTCACCACCTTTCTCTTCACCGGCACTATGGTTCCATGCTTATGCGCTTTGGGAATGCTGATCTTATCATTGATATCCTCAAAATGAATAAAATCTTTTGTAGCTACAGCATCGTAAGACGCCTTTCTATAAGCATCAAAATAGATCAGCCATTTATCTTTTACCTTAACTATTGATGGCCCTTCGGTAAAATTTTCCGTAAACGGCGCCGAAACATCCTTCCACGGTCCAGAAGGTGAATTGCTGAAGGCTACTTTAAGATTGCGTTCGGGACGCGTATTATCTTTCAGTACCAAAACATAATCCTTTGCCGCACGCTTTACAATAACCGCATCAATGACACTAAACTTAGGATCAATAAAAAGCTTTGTCGGAATAAAGGTCTCAAAATCTTTAGTAGCTGTAATATACATCCTGTGGTTATTACTATCTTCTTCTACCCCACGCTCAAAGCGGCCCGGAAGCGTACTTGCCCATATTATTTTATAGTCCTCAGCTACATCATCATAAAACAATTCGGGAGCCCATACATTTACGGTTGATGGTTCATGCTCCATAACCGGTATCAGCTTTTGCTCGCTCCAATGTAGCAGGTCTTTTGAGCTGGCATAACCAAAGCCTTTATCGCCGCGCCAGCTGGTTGTCCACACCAAATGAAAAGTTCCATCCGGTCCCTGAACCATAGAGGGATCGCGCATCACTTTCTGGTTACCTATTTCCGGCTTTAAGAAAATTTTATTGAGGTCGTTCCATTTATACCCGTCATAACTGTATAACATGCGCAGGCCGGCATCGGCCGGCTCGCGAAATGAAGTAAACAAATATGCTTTGTTAGAGCAGGATGTCATAACAAAGACAATCATTAATATTAATATGGCAGGTCTATTTTTGAACATATTTTTATTTTATATGTAGTTAGCTGTAGTATTACTATTAAACTTTGTTGCGTCGCACACTTTATTTGCATTGCAGAACTCAATCTATTTATTCTCAGCTACTCTGTTCAATAATTACTGGGCCTGACCTGGGATAGTCAGACCATATCTATTGCAACACCAATACCCAATCGTTACCGTTTTCAGGCTCTCCTGGTGGATCGAAGCTAATAATACCTGATCTTGTTTTTAATATGATAGCCTGCTCACTTCCATCAACGGGACTGTACCATTTTGCTTTTGACAACTTAAAGCCCAGCTTAGATGTATTCACTTTAAAATTTCTCCCGGTATAAGTATATGCCATTGCATAATCGTTACCTTTTGTTGCCAGTATATAGTTATAGCGTTTTTGTGTATTATCTGCAATGATTTCCTGGGCCGGCTTCCTGTCAAAGTACCCGTAGGACAGCATTAAAGATTTGAGGTATTGCATCTGCAAGGCTCCCGGCGCCTGTACCGATTCTTTCCAGTTATTAAAAACACCAAAATTAGCATCCGAATCGCCCATGGTGTTAAACTGCATCACTGCGTTCTCTCCATAAGTAAAACCCGCTGCCCCTGCAAATACGCTCCAGTAGCCGTACCGGCGTACTTCTGCAGCGCTCCATCGTGGCTGCAGGCTATCATGCAAACCATAAGGAATATTTTCGTAAGAGGGTTCTCCATCCAGCACCGGCTTTGCCGGCTTCAGGTTATAATCTGTAGCCACATATTTCCAGTTATCCTCTCCGTGCCTGTGCTTTTCCTTCATGCTCGTATCCTGCGCATAGGTTCTGTGCCCGCTTTGAAACATATTAAAATCCAGCCATTTTTCATAATGGAACCAATCTGTTGAAGAATAGCGGCCGCGCGGATGATAGGTCATCAGATGCGTAGCATCATATTTTTTAATGGTAGTGCCAATAGTCTGCCATACATCCATACGGGCTGATCCCTCTATATCCCCCCCATTGAGCCAGATGATATTGCTATGATCTTTATACCGCTCTGCCAGGAATTTTGCATAAACAGCTGCGCGCTCCTTCGTTACCCGGTCATCTTTTGCAGCGGAACCCCACACCGGAACCAATGCCATATAGATACCACGTTTGGCGGCTTCATCAATTACAAAATCTACATGATCCCAGAAATCATACGCCGCTTTATCATTAAAATCGCTGCCCGGCGTGGTAAGAGGTCTGCTTATATCGCCATTTTGCAACGCATCATGCCCGTATACATTTTTAGCAGCCAGTGTATGCAATACCATTACCTGTATCACGTTAAAACCCTGTTGCTGCCGGGTATCGAGGTATTTCAAAACATCTGCCCTGCTGGATTTTACAAATAGCAGCCAACCCGTATCACCCAGCCAGAAAAAAGGTTTACCATCGGCAGTCTGGAAAAAGCGTTTATTTTCAGAAATTTTAAGCCAGGGTAATTGCTGCGCAAAACCTTGCTGAGCTGACGTAAAATAAACGACAAAACACAAGATCAACCTTCCAATATAACTGTGTATAGCAACCTGCATCGTTAAATGGGTTTTGTGAAAAAAAATTAGTGATCTTAAAAGTAGTACTACATGTTGAAACGCTCAAGTTTGGATAAATTTTTCCATCATAATAAAAATTTATTCCATCTTACCGGCTTCTTATAGACTATCTGTCTGTTATATCAGTGATCACTGCTCCTATTGACCCACTGGGTGCCTGTATATGCAAAAGCGCTGCAAGCGTTGGGGCAATGGCTGTCATGCCAACAGGCTTATTAGTATAACCGGTCCTGATTTTCCATCCCATCCAAACCAGCGGAATATGTGCATCATTCGTATACCATGTGCCATGTGTAGCGCCTTTAATGTTGCCGATTACCCAGGCAGGCTGCAGCATGATCATATAATCACCACTTCGCCTGCTATTGTAACCGTTGATCAGCATACGCTTCGTCAATTCGGATATAGAAGCTTCTGATAACTGGCCTTATCCAAATAATATTCCTCCCGGAACCAGGCTTTGTATCTTGCATCGGCCTGCTCATTATATAACTCAAGCAAATAGCGGGTTGGTATCATACACATGCTTCCTGATTTGGCATTGTTGTCAATGTGAGGTTTTGCTAATAAAATGGAAAATTTTACTATCCGGCACTTATAGTGCTTTTTAAAGTGATAAAACGATGACATCTGCGTTCTTCTCAACGGATTAAATCAATGTGAGAAGACGACCTTATCCTCTTTTGCCACCCACACCAGGCAACCTGGTTCCGGTAAGGCGATTAATACCTTTTTTTCTGCATGGATATGCCGCTCATCCGGTAGTAAAGCGCCGGTTTGGGTATCTAGAAATCTTACTTTAAGGTTGCCCAAAAATGCAGACAAATCCAAAACGATCTGATCCTTTGTTTCGCTATATAAGATTAATCCGTTTTTACCCGCGAGCGCATATTTGCCATAGTTACCGGCAGGCTGCATTTCGGTAGCTGCCCTTAAAAATTCCCTGTCGGCAGCCTGTGGTAATGCAGCCAAAGATCCGCCAGCCATGAATACAGCCCAGCCAAACCTGTCGCTACCATCAGCAGAGTATAAAACTGCTTTTCCCGGATATTTTAACCGGTACTCTTTTACAGCTCTGTACACCTGCTCAAAAGAAGTAGCTTTGGGTTTGAGCAATCTCGCCCACTGGCGCGGCGCCAGGCTTTTGCCGCCTTCGGGGGCATACACCGATCCATCGGCCTGGTAATGCCAGTATTTGATATCAATAACATTGACTACCGACGCGTATTCGGGGTTTTTTAAAATAGCGTCCTGTACGTCTTTAGTAGCGCTTAACCCGATCAACTGCTGCGAACCCGGATTTTTCTTTTTCCATCCGGCGATGGTTTGCAACCAGAACTGTACAAAATGCAGGGGACCGGTAAATTCTTCACTGGTGAATTGTATAACGGAACTATTCTGCTTAAAATTGTTCAGGCACTGTTCGATATATTGCTGGTGCAGCTTTTTGCGCACAGGGTTAGTAATATCATAAAACTGCGCTGCATAAAAGATACGTTTATCGCCCGCATAATGAACCGGTTCTACAAAACCTGTATGGTTGATATTGTTAGCCGTGCGCCATGGGAAATCGGCATAATGCGCACCAGCTTCGATAATATTGTGCTGAAAATAATGCTGGTGCAGCAACACCAATCCATTTAGTTCGGCCAGATCGGCAAATTGCTTTAACCGGTCCCAATACCAGGTATTATATTTTGTCAGATCATATTTGCTTAATCCATCCCAGGCCGAATCTTTCCCGCTGCGCGCGAAAGGCAGCTCATAGAAAGGCGGCCATACATCGCCATCCATACGGCGGATACGCTCATGATCATCTCTTCTTCGTTCATACCATAAGCCATAGTGCTGGTTTAAAGCGATGATATTATTCGCCTTCATTGAGTCCACCACATTATCTAACGCATCGGTAAGGCCCGGTCCTACCCTGCCAGGCACAAACCTGGTCAAAGCCATTTTCTGGCGGGCCTGCTGCAGGTCGCGCGCTTCCACTCCGCCCGTCCACCAGGGAACACCCTGCACTCTTCCGGCCAGCACAGTGCTGTTTTTTGCTAACCAGCCATTTTCAATTTTTAAGTCTATGGCCGATTTTGGCGGGTATACCGTCGATGTACCTGTTTTTTGTTTGATTGCCACAGCACCTTTTGATTCTACGGATACAGGGTTTCTTTTTGCTGCCTGCCTGATCCATTCATCCATTTGAATTTTGGGTGTGGATGCCTCTTTGGTTAGCTGTAATGCCACTTCAACCGAGGGGCTGCTGGAAGCTTCGGATCCTATACCTAATACGGCTGCCTGTTTTGATACATCTTTGCCCAGCCTTTGTGACAGCTGTGCATAATAAAAGCTCCTGGGATTTAATGAGTTATTAGACTCTGTCCAAAAACCTTTTCCTGCAAACCCGCTCCATGAGCCATAAGCCCAATTTTGGGCAGTTGGTGGTTTATCACATTCTATCAGCGATGCGCTGCAGTTCCACAAAAAGCAGTTCGCGCCGCTCCATCCGGCCCCCCGCCCGTCCTGGCCGCGGTTACCAACGCATATCACATTCCCCTCTACATTCATTACATCAAACAACACACCCGATGCCCACATACCGGTGGTACCACTAAAACTATACGGCCGCTCAGCTGTGCATTGTACAAAGGCATTCGGCCCGGCTGCACCATGCCCCACACTATAGTCATGGTAACCATTAACTGAAAAGCAACGCTGGAATAAGGTTTGCTGACCCCGGGTAAAAAAAGTCAACCGGCGCTGGCCGCCAATTTCGGATACGGGATCGGCAGATATACAATCCTCTATTGTTATTTTCTTTGCCGTTTCGCTGATGCATACAGCAGAACCGGCAAAATGCCTGAAGCTCAGCTGCCGTACCCAGGCATCCTGCACATTGGCAAATGTAACAGCCATCCACCGGTGCGCTTCATCTTTCGGGTTCGATCTGTTAAAATCCGAGACCAGCGAAATATTCTCGATACCCACATTATCAATGCGCCCCGGCCAGCTATACCGGGCGATGGTACCGCCGCCATATTTTTCATCCACCGATGTAGTAAGGGGCGCATCAATGGTGATGGTATTCCCACTGATAGCGGTTATGGTGCGGTCAAAGCCCAGGTCAACATCACCCGGTTTCCAGCCCAATGCCGAAATGCCGCCACCAAAACTTTCTGTACCCAACACTTCAATCCACTCTCTTGTTGATGGCCTTTTCACAACAATGGCATCGCCCGTTTTTAATCCCGTTACATCTTCAACCATAAAACTCACCGCACCTACAGGTACATAACGTTGCATTATTTTTTTTTCTGTGCTAAAAACCTGGTCATTCGTTCCAAACACCCTTATCAGCCCATCCCTGTCAACGCCTTTACCCAGGATAACGGTTTGTCCCTGCGCACCGTAACCCCGTAAAACGATACCCGATGCGGTTATTTTAACCTGACCGGAAATCTCATAGGTTCCTTTTGCCAAAAGCACTGCACCCCGAAACCCGTTCTTATCGGGCTGCATCTCTGCAACTGCGTCGATAGCGCTTTGAATAGTAAGCGTAGCGTCGCCTTTTACCAATGGCACTGTAACTTTTACAGGTACCATCGGTATCTCTTCTTCCGAAGCCTTATAGCCGCAATAAGAAAAATCGGGAACCTGGTCGCCCGTTATAGTATCCGGGTTATAAATGATTTTTCCCCGTTCTACCACTACGGGTAATACCGGCTTTGCATGCAGCGGTTTCTGGGCAGCTGCTTTCAATGAAAAGCAACCTGCCAGGATAATACAAAACGTATAATAAAAATGTGCCTTCATTTCTAAAGCGTATTCATTGACAATTGACAATGACATATTGATAACATATTGATAATTAGTCCTCATCTTGATCCCGCACAGCGAGAGAAAGATCTGCTTCAGATTCAGGAGATTTCTCTCCGCCTGCGGCGAATCGAAAAGACGATGCTTTTTTTCATCATCTCATTGATTTTACAGCACAAAATACTCAAAAAGATGCACTGATAAAGGATCCTTTGTTGTCATATTGCGCATGATGAATATAGACAATTAAGAAATTATCCTTCGATATTCTGATAGCTATCACAACCGACTGATATTACTTTTTAGTCAGCCTCTTTCTTTAAGTAAACGGCATTAATTCACCAATTAATATTTCTTCATCCCGTTAGCCGGTTTTACAATTGCAATATTCACTAAGCTATTCAAATAATTTTCGATATTGCTATACCCGTTTTTTGCTATTTTCCCGGCATCAGACGCATCATCAGGGTTGAGCTTATTCTTCATCTCGTAAGCATCTGGCATGCCGTCATTATCCGTATCTTTATAGGGAGTACCTTTGTATTCGGGGTAGCCACCTACTTGTGATGGATGTGTTATAATACCTTTTTTGTAAGAATCTTCGGGCAACCTGCGTTTGATAAACCTGCCATAGTAAGGCTGGGCATCAGGCGCCACGTATATTTTCCCGGTTTTTACGGTTTCCACAATTCTTTTATCAACAGCATCTCTTACCGGTAAAGTTGCTCCAACATTTTTTAATACGTAATCATAAGCACCTTTAGCAGAAATAACCGTTACCGGTGCCAGCTGAACAGGTTTATCGGTTTTGATCTGCCGGTTCAGCTCTGTTGCGTTTTTTACATCAGGCTGCACACCGCCAGCCCAGTTATCGGCCGTAACTTTTGCATTGCCTTCTATGATATTGCCTGCCACATAAGCTTTGCCAAAATGTTCTTTGTTGGCTGCATCCCTGCCGGACTCTGGTTTCAGGATGCGATAGCTGATAGGGGCTCCTGCCGGTGTAACAGGGCCTGGCTTATAGTAATTATTGATGAAATTGTAAAAGGAACGGTGATCCCCGCCATCGGCCGTGCGGTTCCACCAGTTAAACACAACATTATTTACAAAATTAAAATCGCCGTACATACCTACCGAAGGGTTGCGGCTGATATTGCTGGCCCAAAGGTTCCTTGTAAACATGCTGTTCAACCCGCCGATAGTGCTTCCAAACGAATGATTATACGTATCAAGTGCTTCCGAAAAGATGGAATTTTGAATCGTAATATTTACCGTTGGCAGCTTATCGGCTTTTCCTTGCCGGTCATATACATGGCGGTACATGCTCATATTTTCATCCAGGCCCCAGCTGGCGGAAACATGATCTATTATGATATTTCCTACCCCGTTACCCCCCAGCGCATCATCCCTGCGGGTAACTTCTGTGGCGCCGCGCCTGAAACGCATAAAGCGAATGATCACATCATGCGTGTCTATTAAAACCGATTCGCCTGCAATGCAAACACCATCGCCCGGTGCGCTTTGTCCTGCAATAGTAACGTAAGGTGCACGAATATTTACCGGTGTTTTAAGCCAGATAATACCTGCCACATTAAATACAATGATCCTGGCGCCGCCCTGCTCGCAGGCCCACCTAAAACTTCCCGGTCCGTCGTCGTTTAAGTTGGTTACCACCAGCACCTTTCCCCCACGGCCGCCAAAGCTGAATTTACCGCCGCCTTCTGCCCCGGGGAAAGCGGCTATTTTTGCCTGCGGCAAATCAGAAGGTTTTGCCGCCCATGGAATAAAGGGGCGGCCCTTTCGGGCTTCGGATTCTACGATAAGCCTGGCTTCCTCCCATCGATGCTCTGATATCTTTTTGTCTTCAGCACCTGCCGTTTCAGCCGAATCTGCTACTGATTTTGGTATAACAGGATACTGAGCTGCCGCATTATTCCTGCTGCAAAGGAAAGAGCTTAATAAAAGAGCTCCTGCAATCAATTGTTTCACCTGTATATTTATAATTTTGATAAGCGGAGTAACTATTTTTTCGCTACCGGCGGCACCACATTGTTCATATCAACAAGGCTGTTTAAATACTCTTCAATATTTGTATAACCCGATCCTGATTTTGAAAATGCAGATGCATCAGATGCATTGTTAGGATTCAGGCCTTTTTTTCTTTCATAATCATCGGGCATGCCATCGTTGTCCGAATCTTTGTAAGCCGTTCCTTTATATTCAGGGTAACCGCCAACCTGGCTAATGTCTGTAATAATACCCTGCTTGTAAGAATCGACAGGCAGACGCCTGTGTTGAAACTGTGTTTCGGGCAACTTTACGCCCTGGATAGCCGTAGCTTTACCTGTGGTAACTTCTTTTATAATTCTTGCATCAACGGCATCGCGCCGGGGTAAAGTAGCGCCGGCATTGGCCAATACAAAGGTTCTGGCAGCATTGGCATTTAATATGGTAAGCGCCGGCATAATTAAAGGTTTGCGCTGACGCATATAACCCTCATGCTCTCCCACACCGTCCAGCTCTTCTACCTGCACCCCTCCGGCCCAGTTGTCTGCAGTAATTTTGGGATAGCCCTCCATTACATTTCCATTTACATAAGCCCTGCCATAAACCTTGTAGGATAGTTTACTGCGTCCGCTCTCGGGTTTCAAGATGCGATGCCCGACATTGTTATTCCTGGGTGTTGAAGGGCCTGGTTGAAAATAGTTATTAATAATATTGAACTGCGCCCTGTAGTCACCGCCATCGATAGAGCGATGTACCCAGTTGTAAACCACATTATTTACGAAATTGAAAACACCATTCCAGCCCACCGAAGGGTTACGGCCTGCATTATTAGCCCAAAGGTTACGCATAAAGCTGCAATTTTCACCACCCAGCGTGCTGCCAAAAGCATGGTTCCAGGTATCGAGCGCCTCGCTGAATATCGAATTCTGAATGGTAATATTTACGGTACCAAATTTATCTTCTATCTTGCCGGTACTGTCATTATACATGTGGCGGTACATGCTCATGTTCTCATCAAGCCCCCATGAAGCGCTTACATGATCTATCATGATATTTCCAACAGGATTACCACCAATGGCATCATCTCTTCTTCCCACCCATGTTTCACCGCGCCTGAAGCGCATATAGCGAATGATCACATCGTGGGTATTGATCCACACCGATTCGCCTGCAATACATACGCCATCGCCCGGTGCCGATTGCCCGTAAATAGAAATATAAGGAGCGCGGATAATCAAAGGTGATTTTAAGCGGATAATACCTGCCACATTGAACACCACAACCCTGGCACCCCCCTGCTCACAGGCCCATCGAAAGCTGCCGGGACCGTCATCATTTAAATTGGTAACTACATACACTTTACCACCACGGCCACCTGTGGCAAATTTGCCGCCGCCTTCTGCACCCGGGAATGCGGGGATAGCGGCATGTGGCAGCTCGTCATATCTTGAAGCCCAGGGAATATAGGGACGGCCTTCCGTTGCCTCTTTTTTAATGATGGGATAAGCAATGGCCCACATAGAATCAGAGTGCCTTTCGGCAGCATCCATCAGTTCCTTTGCTTTTTGCTGATCTTCTTTGGAAACCTGCGGGTATTGGGCTGAAGCAACCGATAACGTGCCTGCCAGTAAAAACCCTAGTATTATCTTTTTGTTCATATAAAAAATTAACCGATCTAACTACTGTAGTATAATATTATTGGACGCCGGTACGATCTAATACTTTCGGAAAAATGTAAGTAAGGGTTACTGATTACTTTTTCTGTGCCTTTATTCTTTCATACCAGGCCGTTCGTTCTTTGGCAAGATCGTACCCCCTGGAAGTAAGATAGTTATTAATCCGCCCTTTATATTTTCCAAACCATGCATGCTTGGCATCGCTGGAACCTGAGGCCATAGCATGTTCCCTGGCTTCATACAACGCGTTGTAAATATATTTTTTCTCATCCTCTTTTAAAGAAGGGATCATATCCAGGTGAGCCTTGTAAGTAAGGGGCAGCACATTATAAGTGAGACCGTTCTTTACCTGCTCTATCTGGCCTGCGTTTAGCTCTTTTGCCAAGGATTGAACAAATTTTTTATTAAGTGTGGTTCTTTTTTCTTCAGAAATACCGGTGATCTTAGCCAGTTCTGCGTCGGTTACTGCTTTATCGAGTTGTTGTGCTTTTACAGCTTTTACAGCGGCCTCATTTTCATCATCTATTGCTTTTATATCGGCATACTCTTGTGCTATTTTATCTCTTACAACATAAAATTTTGCTGAATCGCTAATATTCAATGGTGCCGCTATTTTATATGCACGACCTTTAATTATATTCATATAGTCGTTGTCTTTTACCGACTGAGCCTGCGTATTGAAAGCAAAAGCTGTAAATAAAAGCGGGAGATAATTTCTTTTTGAAAATATATGCATAACGGCAACCGGTTATTTATATTGAGCTGATAAAGTTAAAACCCTGAAGAGGCGCTAACAATGCCAAGTTTGATTAAGGGGATGGAATATTTTACTATCTTTCATGAGTAAAAACGATCTCCCTAAAAACTCTTATATAGCTGTAGGCACAAAAAAAAGAGAAGTGCTATGCTTCTCTTTTTTTGTGTAATATAAAATCCATTACTGCCGATAATTAAATGTTCCCGGGGTTCCGCTATAATCATTCCATCCTATCGTTTGTGTCAACCAGGGATTGATGGATAAAGCCGTATTATTCAGGCCCGAAATATAATAGTTCTGTCTAAAGTTTATATATAGTGGGGTATTCGACGCATCCCTGTCCATTGGCTGATCAGTAGCTACAATTTGAATATTATTATCAAAAAAGTTCTTTAAATTATTCAATTGTGTCTTGAAATCACCAGCGTCAGGGTCAACAGAAATAGTGCCACGGGCTGCAGTGAGTGGATCGGTTGCATTTCCTATCACAGTTTTATACTGCCATAATCTCCCTGTTCGGGCTGTTCCATTAATAGGATCGATACCCAATTTTTCGCAGGTATTATTTCCGGCGGAAGCGTCATCATTATACAACATCCAGCGCTGAGCGTCCCAAAAACGTTTGCCTTCGTAAGCGAGTTCAACGCGACGCTCATATAAACAGGCTTCCAGAGCGGCATATTTATTAGCAAATGTACCAAGACCATAATTATTGGCCGAGGCTGAAGAAGGATAAACACGGGCTCTTATTTTGCTCAGGTAATTGACCGCATTTGCTATCTCCCCTTTAGCCGCATAGCATTCTGCTATATTAAGCAGCAGTTCTGCATAGCGATATTCAAAAATATCTGTTCCTGAGAAAGCTAAGCCGGAAGCTGTGCTGGCAGCAGGGTTCGACATTTTACGAACTACGGCAGGGCTGTTCACCTGGTTTCCATCGCTATAGGCAGTCTTATTTCCTGTATATGCCCACCTGTAGAGCCACACTACATCGGAAGTTGCTTCTTTAGTAGGCCATTTCATACCAGAGAATGCAAATGTCCGATAAAACCGGGGATCCCTGTTTAGAAAGAAATGCGCAGAATCATAACCATTGGTAACAGTAGGACGGGAACCATTTTCTAATGGAAACAGGTCGATCATTTCTTTAGGTGCGGAAACACCTCCCGAACCGGTTTGCTTCGTTAAACGAATGCTTCTTTCCCATCCATTACTTTCAATACCTGAAGATGCTGTTGAATTGGAAAGCAATCGTATGATGATCGCTTCTTTATCTGTAAGCTTAGTGTCATTAATATACCACATCTCCGCCCAATCCTTCGCAGTCGAGCCATACAAGCCTTTACCAGCAGTTGTTAATGCTGTTTCAGCGGTAAGCCCCGCATCTAATGCCTTTTGCCATCTATCACTTCCTGAGTTATCCCAATCAGGGTTAAATAATGGACTGGCATAGGTTAATAATACACGGTTTTTCATTGCCAGAGCCGCACCGCTGGTAAAACGGCCATAGTCTGTCGTTGGCCAGGTTGCAGGAAGTAATTCAGCTGCAGCATCAAAATCGGATATTATCTGTGCCACTACTTCGGCCACTGTTGCACGAGGATGCTGGACAGCCGGATCGTTTGGTGTTGCATTCTCTACCTCGGTCACAATGGGAACACCTCCGTATATACGCATCAGATCGAAGTATTGAAGTCCCCGAAGAAAAAACATTTGCCCCTGTACTTTTTTCTTAAAATCATCTGACAATGCCTGCCCTTTTTCTTCTATTTTTTTAAGTAAAAAGTTTGCGGTTCTGATACGCGTATAAGGGACGTTTGCAGCTCTTGCTACAAGCGCAGTTCCATAATAACCGTCTGCCTGGTTAGCATTTATAAGTGTTTTTTGAGGATGGATCAGGTCTGTTACTGTTCCTCCGATTTCTTCGGTGGACCTGGTTCTGGTATCATTGTAAAGCCCTACTACCGAAACTATCGGGGATTTATATGCCGAAAAATAATCATAATACAACTTATCAACATACCAGCCGGTCTGTATCTCATTAGTAAATATGCTTTCATCATAGCTGTCAAAGCTTTTCATTTCTTCCAAAAAATCCTGCTTACAACCAGCAATGATTGTAACGGCCACGATAAGGAAAGTGAATATTTTTATCTTTTTCATAATTAATAATTATGTGTCGTCATTAAATATTGTTGTTAGAAACTTGCGTTAATTCCAAGCGACCAGGTACGCAAAGTTGGATAGGGTACTTTAGGATCATCATACATATTCCGATATTTGTCAGGATATGGATTATAGAAGTCCCAAAGATTAAAGCCTGCCAAGTTTACCCGAACACCATCCATCTTTACTTTGGAGGCTATTGATTTTGGAACAGAATAGCCAATTACCAGACTACGTACGAAACCTCTGAAAGAAGAAATCTGCCAGAAATCTGACTGGAAAGAATTCTGGTCAAAATATGCCAGGTTTGGCCACTTGCCGCCTGCATTATCTACCGGATCATACATATCATTTAAATAAGATTCATGAGACCAGAAGATATTTGTTGAGCCAGTACCCTGTTTAATATAATCAATACTATTATAGCGGCCCCAGGATGTTGCAATCTGAGTATTTAATGTGAACGCCCTCCAGGATAATCCTATATTAGTCGCTAGCCCGAAAGATCTCCTGCTACCCAATTTTGAAAAATCCTGACCATCTTTTTCTATCCGACCATTGGGTCCGGCAATCGTCTCAGTCGTTGCATCAAGCTGACCGCCCAGATCCTGGTAAGCCAACATCCCTTTTCTAATCAGAGACTTATCTGTAATACTTAAATAAGAGGGCGTAGTACCTGCCGCGGTAGCCAGATCAGTAAGATACTTCCAATAAGCATCAATATCGGCATCAGTACGTAAAAGTCCATCTCCGCCTTCGTTTCCTTTCCAGGTTATAAAGCCATAGGCCGGACGGATAGTAGAATATCCTTCCCTATTGCCATAATTTGACGGATAATCAAATGCTACCGGAAGCCATTTAGTTACTTTATTATCACCTGTACTAAAGTTTACACCAATGCTATAGCCAAAATCTCCGGCTTTATCTTTCCAGGTAGCGCTGAATTCAGACCCCCATGACTTCACTGCTCCAAAATTTTGCTCTGCAAAACCGCCACCTACAGAAATAGGCACCCCTACCTGGTTTGCTAATGTCATTAACATTTCGTAGTTATTATCCCAATACCTGTCATAGGTTAATGACAACCTGCTGTTGATCACAGATACGTCAAAGCCAATATTTTTCTTTGTTGTTTTATCCCAGGTTAAATTAGGGTTTGGCTCATCACCAGGAGTTAGACCAGATACCAATGAACCGCCTTTGCTTCCAAATCCCATTCCTTTATCAGCTGCATATCCATAAGTTTGCATCCAGCGCCATGCTTTTACATTATCCTTTCCTGTTCTACCAATTGAGGCACGAACTTTAAAGAAGTTTACCCATTGAACATTGTCTGAAAACCAGTTTTCTTTCGATACCACCCAACCTGCCGAAACTCCGGGGAAAAAGCCCCAGTAATTTGCCGGTGCAAATTTGGTGGATGCATCAGAACGAAATACAAATTGCGCCAGATACTTTCCTTCATAGTCATAATTCAGTCTTCCCAGGTAGGCAAGGGTACCTCCCTGTGTCCGGGAAACATAAGTATTAGATGGGTTCAACGTTCCGGCAGATGTAGAAGAACCATTATACCCTCCTGGTACAGGCTGATCATATATAATAAATTTTTTCTGCCAATCCTGCTGGCCTTTTTCAACAGAAGTCATAACAGATATACTATGCTTTCCAAACTTCCTGTCATAATTAATAAAGAAGTTCGACTGCTGCACTTTTCCTATTTCATCAGAAAAACGCACAGTAGACCTATTATTGTTCATCGCCACATTCCATGTACTGGTATCGGAATATAAATGATAACCTATCGCATTGGTATTAGTGGCTGCAGCTAATTTCAAACCAAGCATAGCCTGTTCATTATTGGCTGTGGAATAATTTATTCCGTAAGAAGCCCTTAACGACAGCCCCTTAATAAAGGGTACATCATATTGCAAAGAAAAGTTTGTATTATAGGCCTGATCATCATCAGCTGTAAAGGAGCCGTTATTTAATAACCCAAAATAGTTCCATCCCGAAATATTATTTTGTCCGGCAGGATTGGTTTGGACCCTGTGTGGGCCTAAAGCCGGAGAAATATATTCGGTTGCTCCATTCACAGTATATTGCCAGGGAATATATTTAGGCATGTGCAGCAAAACCGCATAATCCGTCTGTTCCGATCCCGAAGTATAAGAACCTTCACTAATAGAAATTTTAGTAAATGATTTTTCAACCTTTGAATTGTTAGCAGAAATCGTAGCTGAAAGTTTTAAATTGTTTGCCACCTTCACATCAGTACCTGCCCTAAATGACCATTTATTATAGTCCTGGCTACCTAAATTTGGCTTTTGCGTATAATAAGCTGCGCTGGCAAAATAGGTCGCTCTTTCAGCCCCGCCGCTTACGTTAACAGAATGTTGCATAGCCCCACCAGGTTTCCAGGCTTCTTTCAGCCAGTCGTAATTTAAAGACTTCATTGCCTCCAGTTCTGTATCATCGAAGAATGATGTATTAGAACCACCAGAAGCACGGAAATACCTGTTCGAAAATATCCCATGCTCATAAGCGCTCATTGTTTTTCCAAAACTTATGGCATCATTAAACTGAAATTTTCCTGAATACGATATTTTTGGAGCACCGATTTTTCCTTTTTTGGTCTTAACTATAATTGCGCCTTGCGTAGCCCTTGAACCATAAATAGCAGCCGCGGCATCTTTCAATACTGTTATACTTTCAACTTCGTTAGGGTCAAGCACATTAAACTGATCCATCGTTGGTAACCCGGTGTTCGGGTCTATCTGGATCACATCGTCTATTATCACTAAAGGCAATGGACTATTGCCATCTTTACTGTAACCAAATGTCTGGCGGATACTTAACGACGCATTATCGCCTGGTCTTTGACTACCTCCCGATACATTCAGCCCCGGTATCGTGCCCTTTAACGCTTCCGCAATACTACTTACCGGAAGCTCTGCCACCTTTGACATGTCTACGGTAGCAACAGCGCCTGTAAGATCACTTCGTTTTTGCGTACCATAACCTATCACTACCACTTCGTCCAGATTCGTTTCCAGTTTTTTCATAATGATACGAATCGGGCCGCCTGCTTCTGTAACGCGGACTGTTCCAAATTGATACCCTACATGCGAATATTCCAATACGGCCCCAGATGTAGGAACGTTTAAGGTAAATTCGCCATCTTGATTACTAAAGGCGGTTTGAGGACCGTCTTTAACCTTAATTGTCACCCCAGGTACCGGGGCCTGAGTTGAATCATCCACAACCGTACCTGTAACCGTTCTTGTTTGTGCCATTACCATATTATGACAACATACAAACAGTACAAACAGGCACGCAAACCTTAAAATGTGCTTGAAATACATATGGCCTTTTTAGTTTAAAAAAAACGTTTGATTAATATAATAAAAGTTGGATCTACCCTTTTTAATTTTCAGAATATTGCTTCTGCTGCAGTACCATCTATCCATAAGCATTGGCAAAATATTCGAAAAGCTTAATTGCTGAACAGTCGGGTTAAAGTAACATTAAAAAAATCAACACAAGTGATACATCTTTCTAAAAACAAATTCCTTTAACGCAATCGCTACCTGTATATCTCCTACCGGCTATTACAATCAATCTGATTATAAGCTACACGAATAACTGAAAGAAGCTGCAGGTATTTTTACAACCGTTTGCTTTCCAAAAGTATACCCTTAACATTCCTGTAACAATGCAAGGTTTCACTAAGGAGATGTAAAATTTTACTATTATAAAGCAAACGGCTCTGGATCCCAACCCTATAGTGGCTCCAGGGCTGCATAGCTTCGAAATATTATAACGTCTTAACCAGACACTTCATCATACTATGGCCAAAATAAAAGACAGACTGTCTGGGACCTGGCTTTCAATATGGCTGGTTAAAGGCATAGTTCTTTATTCATAAGTTGCCCGGATGCAGTAAGTAGTAATTCGGTTTATCAGGCAGAATGTTCACTTAATAAAATATATCAATTGATTCTCCTATAACCCGGTAAGGGGAAAACACAGTGATAAGGTTAGCCAGACCCAACAGATTTTCCTGTTAAATAGTCGTATAGTATGAATGTTTTGCGGCCGTTCTTTACAGGTATATTTTCATTTGTCCTGGAAAAGGTTGAGTAATGATGCACATTAACAAAACAGGAAAAAACAAACGAAATAGCCGATGTTCAATTAGGCTTTGCTGAATAGCCGCCGGTATTTCTGCCAAAGTGCTGATAAATAACCAGGAATGCATGAATGTTCATATAATGCACTAACTACGGAAGCTCTTTCTTTCCGGGCCTGATTCTACATTCAATACCCATTTCTGTTTCTTTTGTATTCCTGAAGCAAGCGCAAAAACCCTGATGCTTATTGCTCAGTGCTCAGCACCAATGGGATCTTATCATAGGGCCATTGCCCGTTTGCCATAGGATAAGTTATTAATTGAGCAGGATCAATAACCACATGCTTTATACGTTCTCTATGCCAGGTATACACAATATGTACCAAACCGTCTGACGTTTGAATAATGGACGGATAAGAGTATTGCTTTTCGGGCTGATCCATATAATCAAGCACTAAAGCGGCTTCCCAGCTTTTACCGTCTTTACTTACCGCCAGGTTAATAATGCCCCGGCCTTTATGACCCGTTCCCTTCTGATCGCGGGTAGCATGATTATAAATTAACAGGTGACGGCCATCTTTAAGCGTCACGGCATCTATGCCCGAATTGTTATTAGGCAATATTGTAGCCTTCATTTCGGACCAGGTAAGCCCGCCATCTCCCGACCATGTTTCTGAAATATACTCGTTATTACTATTGGATGTTCTGCACAGCATCTGTATGCTTCCATCAGCATGCGTCAGCAATGTAGGCTGAATAGCCCTCATTTTTTTACCATCATTCAGCGGTCCTATAAAACTCCAGGTCTTTCCACCATCAGTACTGCGTTCTATATGAGCCTGCCAGCCATTTGCTTCGCTGCTCGATCCGGACAATATTACACCGTTCTCAAGCTGGACCGGCTTATTTTTAATAGGCCCCAGGATGTTACCATCCAGCTTTTTAGCTTCGCTCCAGGTATACCCGTTATCTTTTGATATTTTCACCTCGCCCCACCACTCTTTAGGACTTGGGCCTACCTTATAAAAAAGCATTAAGTCTCTTCCTGCAGGTTGAAACAATACGGGATTCCATGTAGGAAGTCTTTTGCCCACAGCCTGCACCCCGTTAGCAATACTTACCGGGGCCGACCATTCGCCTCCTTTCTTTTTGCGAGACAATTTTATTTCTACATCAGGATGCCGTTCATAGGTACCTCCAAAATAGGTACAGAGCAAATCCCCGTTATCAAGCTCGATAATGGTAGCAGAGTGGCAGGAAGGAAAATCAGCTTTTTTATAGAGAAACTCCTCCAGGATCACTCCCGGTTTCATCGGGTTTGGGTTTTTATTAACAGCACCTGCAAAAAGAAAACCAGGTATACATATAGTACCTGAGAGTACCAGGTTTTTTATTAGTTTTTTCATTGACATTATTATTACCATTTATTTGAATTAGCTACTGAAAGCATTCATTAATAACTATATTCAACTTTTTCAATGCAAAATCTTCTTTTGTACGTTTTTGCTCGTCCAAAAAGGTACCCAAAAAAGACTGCCGGCAGCACTTACGGGCCTGCCGCCGGAGTGGTACTACTATCAACTGTAGAATATAGTGGTATGTCCGCCCTATCTGACCCTACCATAGTATGGGCGTACATTGGTCAGTTGAACTACTATGCTTCTATAACTAATATTCTTATCCATTAACCAGTTTCAATTAATTTAAAAATAAGATACACATTGCGCCATCTGGCCTTTGCCGGTGTTATCGCATATTACCTGTATTACTTCACTGTAATCGCTGCCTTTGCAGGCTGTAACCCGTCTGCAGTCAAAGTAATAACGGCTTTACCCGGTCCGGTGCCTTTTATCATGGTAAGGAGTAATCCTTTATACGCATGATGCACTGCATCCTTCATAGAGTTAAGATCTGCAGGATTCCCGTTGTCCATTCCTTCAATAACCGCAGGACCCGATATGTTTACTTTTACCAACTGTCCGGCATCAGGAGCCAGGTTACCTTCTTTATCCATAATACGAACCGTAATAAAAGATAACTCATTCTTTTTACTGTCAATAACTTTATTCTCCACAGATAATTCAAGTTTATATGCATCCCCCGCTGTACGAATTATTTTTTCCAATACCATTTTATGGTTTTTATAAGATACTGCTTTTAGCTCACCCGGTTCATAAGGCACCTGCCATAGCACATGAAACGCAGTATCTATCTTTGTTTTACGGCCCAATGACCTGCCATTCAAAAACAGCTCCACAGCATCTGCATTACTATAATAAGCTTTTACATCTACTTGCTGTCCTTTCTGCCAGTTCCAATGAGGATATACATGCAGTACCGGCTTACTGGCCCATTCACTTTGATACATATAATACACATCTTTCGGAAAACCTGCCAGATCAATAATGCCGTAGTACGAGCTACGTGCAGGATATGGATAAGGCACAGGCTCCCCTAAAAAGTCAAATCCGCTCCATACAAAAAGTCCTGACATATACTTATATCTTTTTACCTGCCACCAGTTATTTTCGTGCGTTACGCCCCAATAAGCGGCTACGTTATCGTAGGCAGAAACTGTATAATCAGGATTACCATTTTCTACATATTTGAATTGTGAGGAGGATGGCCATAACCGTAATGAATCGGCAGGCATATCATAATGGCCCCGGCTTGCAAGGCCCGACACATTTTCTGATGCTATAATTTTCTGGCCCGGATAATGCTTGGGAAAATCTTTATAAGAATCTACCTTATAATTAAAGCCCAGCAGATCTAACGCTCCCGACTGATAGATATAATTTTTAGCAGGGTCGCTCTCGCTCAACGCACAGGTAACAGGCCTGGTAGTATCCAGGTCCTTAACAATTTTTACCAGTTCCCTGGTTAAAGTAATACCCGTTGAATCGAACTGTTCCCGAATTTCATTACCAATGCTCCACATGATAATGGAAGGGTGATTCCTGTCACGCCTTACCATGTGCTCCAGGTCCTTCTTATGCCACTCTTTAAAATCGATATGATAATCAAACTTATTTTTTCTTTTTGCCCACATATCAAAGCTCTCATCCATCACTAAAAAGCCCATTTCATCACAAAGGTCCAAAAGCTTTGCTGCCGGTGGGTTGTGGGCCATCCGTATAGCATTGACGCCCATCTCTTTTAAAACTCTCAGCTGGCGCCTAGCAGCAGATGTATTGAAAGCAGCACCTAAAGCACCTAAATCGTGATGCTGACAAACGCCTAATATTTTCATTGCTTCTCCATTAAGCGAAAAACCTTTCTCTGCATCGAAATTAAAATAGCGGATACCGAATGATGAAATATATTCATCTACCACCCGGTTGTTCTGATACACTTTTGTAACAAGTTTGTATAAGGCCGGATTATTTACAGACCAAAGCTCCGGCTTATCAATATTAATAGATTGATAATATTTATCTTGTTTGAGAGCAAAAGCAGACACTTCTTTTACTTTTTTTCCTTTAGGATCATACACTGCGGAGACCAGCCGGATAGCACCCGTCCCATGTCTATCAATATCCAGTTCAACGGCTACTTCTGCTTTTATTTTTGTAACCTGTGGAGTGGTAATAAAAGTGCCCCATTCCTGAATGGCAGTTTTGCCGGTAATTAACAATTTTACATCCCTGTAAATACCAGAGCCGGTGTACCAGCGTGAATTGGGCTGCTGCGAATTATCCACTTTTACCGCAATCAGGTTTTGCTGATTAGCCGGTTTTAACCAGGGAGTAAGCTCATAGCGGAAAGCGGTATAACCATAAGGCCATTTACCTAAATAATGACCATTGATCCAAACCTCGCTGTTTCTATGAATACCATCAAACTCGACATAAACTTTTTTACCGGCAGCGGACGCCGTAAAACTTTTTCTATACCAGCCAATACCACCCGGCAGCGCACCGCCGGCATTGCCTGCAGGATGAATGGAATCGAACTTTCCTTCAATGCTCCAATCGTGTGGCAGATCCAGCTTACGCCAGGAAGAGTGATTATACGCCTCTTTAGAATAAGCCGGATCATCACCCAAAATAAAGGACCAACCTTTGTTAAAGTCTGTTGTCTGGCGCACTGCCTGCGCAAACAACAGGTTACTCAAAGAAAAAAAGACAATAACCAAAAGTAATTTCCTGTTCATCATTTGCATTTTAGCTGATCATTTTAATTACCTGAACAATCAATTCTATGCTGTTATATACAGCGTATCTCTATTTTTTATCGGCACAGCCGATAGAGTAAACCTGTGAAGCGAGGACGCTTCACACAGCTATATTACTGGTCAGACCGTCCCGGTCTGACCAGTGCGTTGTCAAAACCTCAAACCACTTTTACCCTTATCCACAGAAGTAGCCACTGCAACACCCCTGTTATCCTTTTCATCAACCGCACAATAAAAATGATAAACCACGCCATTATGCTTTAGCACAAAAGATTTATGCGCATATTTTTTATCTATATCAATAGTTGAGTTAACCAGATCGGCACCATCCCAATCTGTCCAGTTGATGAGATCATAAGAGCAGGCAAAGCGGTTGAAAGCCTCTGCTTCGCGTCCTTTCCAGAAGGCGCCAAAATAGAACATTACCCAAACATTACCGATCTTCTGTATTTGCGGGTCGCCGGTGATACCACGGAAGTGATGCACCACAGGTTCCTTTTGAAACCTTTTCCATGTAAGCATATCATCTGATACCGCCATACCGATCCGCTCATACCAGCGGGTGGGCTTGTTATCAGGTAAAGAATCCCCAACAGCATTATAATACATAATGAATTTATAACCGGTTTTCCCTGCTCCATCCTCAATTATATAACTTTTAAAAAGCTTATTTCGGTTTTCCCACCACCTTACATCCTTATCTGAGGAAGAAAGCACTGGGCCGGGTAAGCGTTGCCATTCAAAAGCTTTTACAGGCTTCTTTTTAGTATATGCTATTCCTATAGAAAGCGGTTCCGGCTCATATCCTGAAGAGGAACCGCCAAAGTAGGACATCCAGTATTTTTTCCTGTACTTTTTTAAATGATAATCTCCGCCCCACTTTGTATCCACAAGCGCATTATAACCGGCTTTCTGATGACTATCCCAGCCGTCAACAGTGAAAGACATTTGCCTGCCCAGGTTGTTCCAGTGCAAAAGGTCTTTACTGCTTGCCAGCCATGTTTCATATCCTTTGCCATCAAACGCTATATAGCTCATATACCAGGTATTGCCGAAACGATAAATAGTAGGGCAGTCTATTTTTTTTCCTCCGCCGGGAGGCAGTACCACCAGCCCGTATTTATAAGGTGTTTTTACTTCTTCATATATTTTCTGCATTTCCGCCTGTGGAACAGCTTTGACTGTCTGGGCAAATGTGCAGTACGATATAAAAAATAAAATAAAAAATGCTATATATTTTTTCATCCCTATACTTATTAATAACTATTTTAAGCTAAAGCTATAAGCCCCGGAATTCACTTTTACCGGCTCCTTTTTATACGCTCCCGGGAAGTAAACAGTCGCTTTAGAATTTGGCGGAATAACAATATTTAAATGCAATACCCCATCACTCTTCTTCCATTGAACTGATATGAGCCCATTCACAGACCGGTAAGTAGCCTTTGCCTCCTTTATATTGCCAACCGGTTGCGGACGTATTTCAATATGCTTATATCCAACCGAACCCTCTGCCTGGCCTATGCCACAAAGACCGGTATAAAACCATTCCATTAAGTGCCCCAACATAAAGTGATTGTTGGAAACATTGGGCAATGCCTGCCAGGATTCGGTAAGCGCTGTAGCCCCCTGCTGTAGCTGATAACCGTAACCAGGCACATCGCTCCGGCTGTTCATATCGTAAATAACATCTGAGCGCCCGGCCTGTTCTAATGCCTTTAATACATAACGATAGCCAATATCACCTGCAGTAAGCCTGTTATCCCGGCCTTTAATATCAGCTATCAGATTATTCAGTACCGCCTCCCGGTATTGGGGTTCTGCAAGACCCATGAACAGGGACATGGCATTAGCTGTTTGGCTACCACTGCCATACTGTTTTGTTGCGGCATTAAAATATTTTTTATTAAAAGCAGCCCTGATACTTGCGGCTATTGTGCCAAACCGCTTTTCGTCTTCTGCTTTACCTAACTGCTTCGCAATCTTTTGAAGCAGCACCGCATCATAGTAATAGTAAGCAGTAGCCGTTAAACCCATGGGCGTAAGCTGGCTGAAGCCCGGCCTGTCAGGGCCCAGATCGTACCAGTCGCTCAGACCATGCATTAAAATATAACTGCTGTCCTTTGACTGCAGGTAAGCGAAATAACGCTGCATAGCTGAGTAATTGTCTGTAAGGAAACGTTTATCTCCACTCCACAGGTACATATACCAGGGAAAAATAATAGCCGTACTGCCCCATTCGGGTGAATCACGAAAATAGCCATCAGCAAAATGCATTTCTGTAAACTCAGGGATGGTAGCAGGAACCAGGCCATCGGGCAATTGCTGCGTACGTATGTCCCGCATTATTTTTTGAGCAAAAGATGCAATATCATAATTATGCTGAATAGCATTTCCCATTAAATGCACCTGTTCCTGCCATCCCAGCTTTTCCCTGTGCGGACAATCTGTAAATACGCTGGTCATATTACTATTCAATGCCCATAAGATCAACTGATATGTTTTATTGAACAACTCATTCGAGCTATTGAAGTTCCCTGATACCAAAGCACTGTTCCTGATATGCAACCCTTCTATTTTATGCAGAACAGGAAATTGGGTAGTATTGCTCCCTTTGGGAGCTGCGCCCTGTACCTGCAGATACCTAAACCCATAATAAGAAAAACGCGGTTGCCATTTTTCAATGCCATCCCCTTTTAATATATAGGTGTACAGATGCGGTGAACCGGTATGCTTTTGATTAGCCGTACCACTATCGGTTAATAACTCTGCAGGATAGATGCGAACGGTATCGCCTTTTTTACCACTCACTTCAATATATGGGATACCGGAAAAGTTTTGTCCCAGGTCATATACCCAAACCCCGGGCCTGATATTTTTTTTGCTCACCGGCGCAAAGCGCTGCATTACCTTTACCGGCATTCCCAGCTGAGCTACAAGCTCAGGACCGGTTGTAGTTACGGCCTGTTTCCATAATGCGTCATTAAAGCCCAGCTTGTTCCAGCCCTTCAGCTCCTTATTTGCATCATAATCTTCACCGCCATAAATACCTGAGAAATAAACAGGTGATGGTGCTGTTTTCCAAGAGGCATCGGTAACTATATTTTCTGAGGTGCCATCCGTGTATTGAATTAAAATACGGGCAATCATTTTGGGATAGCCATAAGCGCCTGTCATTTTCCGGTAACGCTCACCAGGAACATAATAGAAACCATTACCCAGCATTACCCCAAAAGTATTAGCACCATTACGCAACTGGCTGGTTATATCAAATGTTACATACTGTGCCTGCTTTGCATATTGTGTCCACCCGGGATCGAGAAAATGATCCCCCACTTTAGAGCCATTAATGCTCATTTCAAAATGGCCCAGGCCGGAAACAAAGGCTGTTGCCATTTTGATGGTTTTTTGTATCTCAATTTCCTTTCTGAAAAGCGGCAATACATCTGCACGCTTTCCCCACTCCTTTTTACCATTCCCATGTATTAAAGGCACATACCTGTTACTGTCGGGTAAGATATCATAAGCGATCCACCGGGCGCCCATCCAATCATTGGGACCTAATAAGCCCATCTGCCAATGAGAAGCTTTACTATAAGCAGACCGATTGCCTTTTTTATCCCAAACCATTACTTTCCAGTAATATTTTTTTGCCGGCTGCAGCTTCGGGCCTTTATAAAGCACCTGTACATTATCAGTGCTGTTTATCTTCCTGGAATCCCATACATTAGCTTCCCCTTTAGCCAATATCAAACTGTCATCCGCTACAAGAATATGGAAGGCCGACTGTTCTATATCTTTTTCAAACGCCTGTATCTCCCAGCTGAATGCAGGTTGCTGCTGCTCTATTCCAATCGGGTTAATACTATACTCACACCGGGTATTGACCACGCGCAAAACCTGGGTATTTGCAGTGATACAGGAACCTGCCAAAACCAATATTAACAATAGTTTTTTCATTCGCTAATACATCATGATTATTGTATATCAATGTTAGAAACTATCAATCCTTTTGCATTTTTTGTAACAAGCCTCACTTTATAGTGCCCCGCATTGATCATATTTCCTGTATGTATGGTAATATAATTCCATTTTCCAGGCCTTGTAAATTTAAAGGCGGCCGGAGCTTCTATCATTTTAACGCCACTCACATCAAACAATTGTATAGCACCAGTCATATCCTGCTCCAGCGGATTGTTGTATTTAACCGTAATGGAATAAACATCTGCCACGCCTGTCGATACAGGCCACACGATCTCTGCCTCTCCGCTGCCCGTTACTACGGTCCTTTCGCTGCCTGAAACCTCCTGTTTCTGTACATGATTATTGATGATTGCTATTCCCGATTTATAAGAAGTAGTAGGTTTTAAGTCGTATGCCGGTTGCATGTTTGACCTGAACATCATGGCAATCAACCAGTCTTGTGTTCCCGTAAAATCAAAATTACGTCCCGGCTCAAATCGCTTTTTATAAACCCTGTACTTTCTCCCCCCATTTTCATCTGTTACAATAAAGGAATTTGTATTTTCAAAGTCTTTGATCTGCCCTGGTATTTGCTGCTGCTCATCAACAGCTATATAAATATCTGCGCCGAACGGTGTGGAGAAATTTAACACGCCTGAATTATGCTTCGCTCTTTGCATCCATTCGGCGCCAAAGAGAACCGATGGTAATTCATTAAACTCAATTTGTTTATCCGTAAATACCTTGTCACCAATATCCATCCAGGACCGGATCTTAATCTCTGACTCCGGCCTTCTTATCAACGCCACATCAGGTAATGACTGTGCTGGCTTCACTTCCTGATTACTGGTTGCAACAGCTATCGCGCTAATAATAGCCTGTCCGGCTTTTGATTCGGGAAAGCTTATGGTAAGATTATTATTTTTAACAGTAAACGGAATTATTTTTTTAATCACCCTGTTGGCTCCGGCCTCTTTCCATATATCAAAATCATTTAAAACGGTTTCGTCATTAAAAGCAACGTCAAAAATCCTCATACCCGAACCGTCCATATTGCTTCCAATACCGATCCAGGGCTCTATGAAATACAGCTCTACCAAATAATTTCCTGCAGGTAACGGGAAAACAAATTTAAGCTGATCTTTTCCGTAACGGAAGGTTTGAAACAGCTTTCCATCGCCCGAACCTTTAAGTGGAACAGACACGCTTCGCTGCGAGGCAAAGTTTGCAGGCAGCTCCGGAAAGGAATTGGTCCACGACAAAGTTATTGGAGCCCCCGGTTCATTCGTTATCATTGCGGGGCCCTGCTTTGTTTTATCAGCCCTCCATAAATAACCATTTTTATCTGTATAATCGCCACCTCCACAATTGATCCTGTAAACATAGTTCATCCCTTTTTGCGCTATAGTTACATTCGTTCCGGCCTCGTATAATTTGCCTAAACCTGGCGCCTGTGGCAGATGATACAAAGCCACTGTATCTCTTGCAACTGCCTTCCCATCTACATATCCAACAGCATATAAAACATTATACCTGATATCCGCTTTATTCCACATAAAATGGGTACCCCTGCCATTTCGCTTTTGCTTTCCTAAAGAAGCATTGTCTATATCATTGAACAGCTCTACTTCATCGCAATTAGAGTAAACGATTATAGAATCTTTAATTCCTGGTGTCATCCAGCGGTTGGGCCATGTATGGGAAGTAATATAAACCATTGGTTCTTTTTGAGCCGGTACATAATTGCTGCGAAACATATAAAACACATCTGCAGGCTCCTCCCATGGGGTTAACATACCTTTGTAATTAACCGGCCCTACCCTGTCCATCTCCCTTAATCCCTCGCCACCCTGCACCCGGCCGGGATTCTCATGCGAGGTGAGCAGCCAGAAGTAATGACCCGCCACACTATCTTTTACTGATTCCGCAAGGCGCAATTTTTTTTCCATCAGCAGGGTAAAGCGGTCTTCACTTACAGGGCCGTTCTGAGCAAAGCCTCCTTCAGTATGCAAGTCTAAAGTACGCCACGCGCCATACTCGCCTACCAATACCTGCCGTTTCAGGTCTTCACCATACAGATCAGGATTACCGCCATAAGTACCTGTCCAGTTCTGCGGCACATTCCAGTCTGCGCCTTCACCACCATTACAGGTGGTAACTAATCTCTGAGCAGCAGAAGTAGGATCCAGCGACCGTATCAGGTTAGTGCATTCCTCTGCAAAGGCTTTCGGTAATGTACTTTCATTTTGTAATCCCCACATAACTACCGATGGATCGTTACGGCGTTCAATAACCCACTCTTTTAACAATTTTTTGAAATTATTCCGGAATTCCGGCGTGTCATACCAAACATGCGCCGAAAGCTGTGTCCACCATAAAATGCCTTTCTCGTTAAATAATTTACCGTATAACAGATTATGTGGCTGATGCCCATCACGGAATGCATTAAAACCGGCAGCCTCTATCCATTTGACCCGGGATACAATCTGCTCTTTAGTAAACGCATGACTTTGGCCTATTAAATGCTCATACTCTGCAACTCCATTAATGAAGACAGGCTTACCATTTAAAACAAACTGGTTAGTGGGTGTTCTCCATTGAACTGTTCTGAAGCCAAAATCGGTTATCACTTCATCAACGGTTTTATTATTTACTCTTACAGTTGTTTTTATTTTATAGAGATACGGATTTTCTACCGACCATAAGACGGGATTATTAACAACTATATCCCTGCCTGAAATAACGACAGAGTCAAAACCTTTTAAACAATACCCTTTTGTAACTCTTCCCACGAGTTTGTTTTCTTTATCAAGCACATCGTTTAAAACGGTAATATTTTTATTGGCAGATGCATTATAATTCTTAACAGTTACGTCTATATTCAACAAAGAGCGAAAGGCCTGCACATTAGCCCAGGCATGCACACCAAAAGGCTCAATGCGCACATCATTTGTTATGATCAAATGTACCGGCCTGAAAATACCCATAGGCTGAGATCCTTCGCTAAAGCCCCGTTCATCGCTACATCCACCACAAACCCAGGGCAGATCTTGTATAAACGGCGGGTGCCATGTCCGAACCGCCAGTATATTTTCGGAACCGTCTGTACTGATCTGATCAGTTATATCTATTGTAAAAGTGGTTCTGCCTCCCGCATGCGCTCCCACTTTTTTTTCATTCATATAAACTGTTGCATAAGATCCTGCTCCTTCGAAAAACAGGAAAAAACGTTTACCTGCTTTTGACTGCTTAATTCTGATCTTTTTGCGGTACCAGGCATCGCCATGCTTGTTGCCATGCAACAGCCGGCGATAACCATAATAATCGTCCCAGTTATGGGGAACGTTTACCTGATGCCATTTACTGTCATCTATATTTCTCTGAAATGCAGCCGGAACAGGTTTTTCATCGTTACCGGCCATCGTTCGCCAGTTGCTATTGAGATCGATATCTGACCTTACCGCTCTCGCGCCTTGGGAGACAAACCCGGAAGGGGGAGTTTGTGCATAGCTGACAGCAGCGCTGCAAAACATGCCGACCGCTGCCAGAACCGCAACACATAGCCGCACGCTCCGGCTGCGGAGAGCATATTTATCCAAAACTTTTACAAAAGCCAAAACGATATTCAAGGTTTCTTTATAATTCCTGAAGCGATCCATTAAAATGATAAGTCCTGTTTTTTTGCGTTGCAATATTTACGGTTTGCCCATTATACCTGATTTTCAAAGGCTGCCCTGCCAGCGATTTTACAGACATTGACTGTAACTTACCGGCGCTCCATTTAAAATTCAGCTCAAAACCTCCCCTTGCCTTAATACCCTTTACCTCACCATTAGCAAAAGCTACCGGTAAAGCAGGAAAAATATCAATAAAGCCGGTGTGACTCTGAATCAGCATTTCACCTATACCTGCCGCGCCCCCAAAATTGCCATCAATCTGAAATGGCGGGTGGGCATCAAAAAGATTCGGATAGCTACCCGAGCCATTGATTACGGGGCGTAATAACATTTGGACCATGTGAAAAGCATGTTCTGCGTCTTTAAATCGTGCCCAGCAATTTATTTTCCAGCCCAGGCTCCAGCCGGTAGCTTCGTCTCCGCGAAATATTAAAGATTGCTTTGCAGCGTTCATTAAAGCTGGTGTTTCATCATAATTAATTTCGTTGCCCGGATACATGCCCCACAAATGCGAAATGTGCCGATGCTTATTGTTTGGATCATCTATATCCTGCATCCACTCCTGCAACTGACCATATTTACCAATCCTGTTTGGTGCGATCTGCGCATATTTTCCACTCAACCTCTTCCTGAGATCTGCATCTATATTTAAAATTGTTCCGGCTTCAATTACACTTTTAAACAAAGCACGTATGATCTGGTGGTCCATTGTTGGTCCTGCTACCAGGCCGCCCTGTTCGGGTGAATTAGACGGCGTGCTGATGAGATAGCCCGTTTTAGGATCTTTCACCAGGCAATGGTCAAAAAAGAGCGCCGCCTCTTTCATAATAACATAAGCGGTATCTTTTAAGAATTTTTTGTCCTGGGTGAACCGGTAATGTTCCCATAAATGTGTGGCTAACCATGCGCCACCAGTAGGCCAGATACCATGATTAGCGGCATTGATAGGCGCGGTTCCCCGCCATAAATCGGTATTATGATGAAGCACCCAGCCCGGTGCATTGTAATGGTCTTTTGCAGTTTGCCTGCCGGTAATGGCTAAATCGCGGATCATATCGAACAGTGGCTGATGCATAGGTGATAAGTTCAGCAATTCCGCAGGCCAATAATTCATCTCAGCATTGATGTTGGTGGTGTATTTACTACCCCAGGGCGGATCAACCAGATCGTTCCAGATGCCCTGTAAATTAGCTGGTTTTGTACCCGGGCGTGATGAAGAGATCAGCAGGTACCTTCCGTACTGCAGGTATAACGCTGCAAAAGCAGGATCTTTTCCATCGGAAAACCGGCTTAGCCTTTCATCGGTAGGTATGGCTGCTCTTGAATCTTCGCCCAGGCTAATAAAAAAAGTATTGAACCATTTCTTATATTCTGAAATGTGAGCTGCTTTGAGGCTTTCGTAAGTTTGGTCCTGCAATGCCTGCAAGGCTTTTGCAGAAACCTGCGCCGGGGAAGCACTCACATCGCTGAAATTTTTATACGAGGTGGCCGCCGTTAAATAAAGTGTGGCTTCGTCAGCATTCGCAATCACAAGGGCTCCTTTATCTGCAGTCAGCTTTCCTCCTTTTATAACCGCCTGCAGATGGCTTACTCCCTTCAGCACTCCTGTTCGTACCTTAACCGAGAGCATTACTGTATGATTGTTTAGTTTTGTAACCGTATAATCGCGGTGCGGACTACTAACAATAGCTTTAAAGCTGAGGCTGCCTTTTTTAGTGGTTGTAAGATGCGCTACCAGCGCCTGGTTAGGCGCTGAAACAAAATACTCCCTTTTATAATTCACGCCTTTTAGGGTGTAAGAAATACTAGCCACTGCTTTGGAAATATCCAGCTCCCGTGTATAATTTATGTAACCCAAAATTTCGGGGAACTGCAGGTGCAGATCGCCAAAAGGCTGGTAGCTGTCCTGGTAAACACCCGCAGGCGGCGGGTTGTCGTTTACCACATGATATTTCCAATAGCCATTTAAAGATATTTTTGCCGCAGGATCGTTTACCGGGTAAACGCCTATATGCACCGTAGTATCTTTGTACCCATAAATACCTCCCTTATTGGCAAAATTTAAAACCAGTATAGCTATTGTATTTTTTCCTTTCTTTAGCACATTTTTAGGGACTGTGTATTTTCGTCCCTCGGCATTTTGCTGGCTGCCGACCAAAACCCCGTTCACATAAGTGTAATCGTAATCCCTTATGCGATTAAAATCTGCCACTATATTCTGTTCTTTCCAATTGTCAGGCAAAATAAAACTGGTACGTAACCAAACAGCTCCATCTAATCCTTCAAATCCCACTGTTTCCCAGCCATCCCAGCCTGGCACTTTCATGGTTTTCCAATCGTTATCATTAAAATCTGCAGAAGCATATTGCTTACCCTTGGTAACGGCGTTGATCCATGCTGTATTGTCTTCTGCTTTACTTTTCAAACCCATAAAATGCTCTTCAGCCAAAGCTTCCGCTGCTTTTTGCTTACCGGCAAATAATAATTGCCGGATGCTGTCAAGATACCTATAGGCACCCGGACGACTATATTGCCTTGGCTCACCGGTCCACAATGTTTCTTCGTTAAACTGGATCCGGTCAGATGCCACTCCGCCAAAGATCATAGCACCGATTCGTCCATTACCTATAGGCAGCGCTTCCACCCATTTAGTGGCCGGTTGCTTATACCATAATTTCAGGTTTTGTGAAAAAGCCGGTAAGACAAGCAGTATGCCGCTGATAAGAATAATAGCCCTCCTGTATAATAAGCTTACTTTACGCATGTTACAATTTTTAATCGCGTTTAATCTCATTAGTATCAACTTCTTTTCCAACCAAAATCAATTCATTACGAAACAGGTTGTTTTTCAGATTCAGATTCTTAGTCTGCTCCCCTGTAATTTCAAGATATTTACTGGTGCCCTCAAATGGCCACGTATTTTGAAGCAATACGTTTTTTGTATTCTTTAATATCACTACCGGCTTATCTTCTAAAGGGGTGGCTGTTTCAAAACTGTTCACCAGCAGGCGATCTACATTATCGGCTTTTAAGGAGCTGCCTTCTGTTGTATTTACCCGCACATAATGCAGCTGTATATCTTTGGCATTCCTGATAGTAATACCCTGCTTCGCATGAAATGCCACATCATTCAGGCTGATCTCACTTACAGGCATTTCCTCAATTCCATTGATATACATAGCTTCATTGGTGTAAGCGGTTATATTACTCAGCCTGATATTACGAAACTTGGGCGTGCGCTCTGAAACCGGTTCCGGAGCCGACTTTGCATATTCCATATCCATCACAATTGCCTGGTCGCGTATATTTTTCATTACAATATTATCCACTCTTATGTCTTCTACAATACCGCCCCTTCCACGTACCGTTTTTAAACGGATACCCCTGTCGGTACCGTCAAATACACAATTACTGATCGTGATTTTTTTAACATCTCCGCTCATTTCACTGCCAATCACTACCCCTCCGTGCCCGGCCAGCATGGTACAGTTGGTAATGCTGTAATTTTCTGCAGGCCTTGCCTTGGTTCTTCCCGGCAGATCTTTACCCGATTTTATAGTGATACAGTCGTCCCCTACACTAATAAAGCAATCGCTGATACGTACATTACTGCAGCTTTCCGGATTAATACCATCGGTATTAGGCGCTAACCGCTGAGGGTTCATAACAGTTACTGCGTGAATGGTGACATTATCGCAAAATTGCGGATTGATGGTCCAGAAAGGTGAATTTTGAATGGTAATGCCCTGTATAAGGATATTTTTGCAGTTCATAAATTGTATAAATGGCGGGCGAAGGAAGCCGCGCTTCATCTGCTTGGGATCATCGGGTAGTAAAATATCCTTATTTAAAGGGTCGAACTCCAGCTGCCATTTGGAGCGGGGCTGCTCTTCTTTATAGCCTTCCACAAAATGCCACCATTTAGCGCCATGCCCGTCTATCAGGCCACGGCCGGTTATAGCTATATTCTCTGCTCCATTTGCATAAAACAAGGGTGAAAAGCTGGTAACATCTACTCCTTCGTACCGGCTTTCTACCATAGGCAGGTAATCGTCAAAATCATCGCTGAAATGCAGCTCAGCACCGGCGTCAATAAAAATGGTAATATTACTTTTTAAATGTATAGGACCGGTTATATATTTCCCTGCTGGAAAATACACAGTACCGCCGCCTGCTTTTGACGCTGCCTCAATTGCCTTTTTAACAGCAACCGTTGCTTTGGCACTGCTATCTTTTTTAGCTCCGTATTTAGTTACATCATAAAAGGACTGTGCTGCGACAGTAAGCGCTGAACAAAAAAATACCAGAAAAATAAAGCTTCGGGTTACTCTATGGCAATGCATCATGATTTGTATGAATCGTTTTAAATAAAGTATCTGCGATGAATAATATGAAATGCTATAAAGGTAATTGCAGAATAGTAAAAAAGGATGGGGATATTTATTTTCAATTTGTACTTTTTTACTATCCGGTCTGACTGCACAAATATGGATGAAATATGGATGTTTAAGGCTTACTGTTTAAGTGCCACGAATACGCGAGTATACCTGGACTAACAGGCAAAAATATTCAACCCGCTACCAGATCAATAAAAAAAAGAATGATGAACACATTAGATATTTATATTGAAAAAGCCGGAAATAAGGTGTTACGCCAGGTAAAGAGCAGGTGGTAAACAACCTGACGGCATATTCTCTATTGCTGCAATTGCCGGTTTTACCGGTGTTTCTGAAACCTTTGTAAAAAAGATACAAGCTATAATAAAATAAAGGTCATTCAAACAACCAATCCACCTGCTTCCTGTTTCCGCTTTCATATAAGCCGGCATCATATACCGGTAACGGTGCATCAGCATCTATAAAGCCCAGTATCAAAGCCACACCTCTTGCAAGTTTTAATGTATTGTTACCGGGTTTGAATTCATAGCTATGTACATACATCTGGGGCATACCGGGAACGATTATTGCATTGGCTATCTTGGTATCTGCCTGCCCGTAATCATTGGCGCCGGCATTTGTTTCCAGCTCAGGCTGCTTTAAATAAGTCGTATCTACTGTAAAAGCGGCTTTTTGTGGCCTGAAAAATCCCACCAACACTTTTACAGGCTTTTTATTGGTGAAAGAAATTTCGGTACCATTAGCGACCTGGTCTTTAAAAGAAGTTTTCAGCGCACGTAACGCCTTCAGCTCGCCCGCAAAAGACCGGATAGCGAAATCCCTATCGGAAAAAGGCTGCGCTAAACTATCTATTACGTAAAACTGGTTATTGGTTAAAAACTTCACCTCTGCATTTTTTAAAGGCATAACCGTTTTTACCTGGCCGGATTTTACATATTTGAGAGAATCCAGCCTTTGCTGAAAGATGGATAATTCCTGTTCGAAAACCGGTAATACATCCGTCCAGTTCTTATACCTGCCTCCCGCACCAGACAATGGAATTTTCCGTCCCCCGGTTTGCATACTGTTAGCGTACAGGTAAGCCGGCTTTGTAAGACTTGTAAGCTTTTTATACCATTCAACACTTTCTTTTAATAACGGCAATGCCCTTTCCAGGTCATTTAGATCGTTAGAGTATTTATAACGCAGTACCTGTAAAGCCGTTTCGGCTTTAAAAGCAAAGTGGTAAGCTAAAGCCCGATAGCTGTATACATCGTTCTTCACGCGCTTAAATTCAGCATTGTTCTTCGTTACCTCTTTAACAGCATCAATTGCAGCCACGGCTTTATCTCCATGCGCTTTTACCTCCCTTATAACCTGCACCGGTGTTTCCCCTATATGTTTTTGCCCGTTCCATTCTTTATCAGCATATTCAGCCAGAGATTCTCCCTCGGGGCTTTCTGCCTCATACAACAAAGTAAACAGGCCATATCGGTAAGGATTGATCAGCTGCGTCATTAACATGCCGAGGTTAAGCGTTTGGCGGTTACCATCCGTAATGCCAAAGCGTCTTAATAATTTGGGCGAGATCTCACCGGTTTCTTCGTAAGCTTTTAAAATATTTTGCCCATCGGCTTCATTTGTACCAAACTGAGTTCCCAGACCTTTGCTCCAGTACCCGATTTCTTCCGTCCGGTCCCTCTTCGCTTTCCAGGCATAACGGCTCCAGGTTTTGTACCAGAGCCAGTCACGTTCGATCTGCAGTAACCTTTTACCATCTTTTACACTGTCTGCCGAATAAGGCCAGTCCCAATAAGAAGCCTGGGGATATAAATGTAATCCATTACCTCCCATTACCTCGTGCATACCTATTACCGAGCGCTGAATAAAATCGGCGGAAGCATAACGGAAAGGCTCCAGGTTAGCCAATATATGCACATTCTCTATCTGAACACTTCCAAGCTTACTTAATGTTTGATGTAATTCGGCCCATGCACCGCGTGGGCGGTCATAAGTAAGCGCTTCGCCATTAAATTTAGCCTCGGTATATAAATTTTTATATAATGGCAAAGCAGCTTTCATAACAGCGGGAGCATCGGTGTCGTGTGCCCGCAAAACGATCGGAGGTTCCTCTGTTTTACCTAAAATTTTCAAGCCATCCTGCACACCGGGAATGATCGTTTTGGTGAACCAATCCATATCGTCATTACCCATCCCTTCCATTGCTTCTCCCAAACAAACCATTAAACCAACATTAGGATATTTCTCTACAAATGCAGCAATGGACTTTCGGGTATAGTCCGATATCAACGGAATAATAGGCCGCTCACGGTCCTGTGTTTTCATTGCATGTTTTTCGGCAAAAGGTTTTGACACCAAAATATTGTAAAACATCTGTATGACCCATATGCCCCGTTTATCAGCTTCTGTGGTAAGAAATTTAAAAATATCTTCGTTCTTTTTAAAGGTAGCTTCATCTACTTCTACTGCATAAGGATAGTCCTTTAATTTTACCAGGGAGGCGAACGGATGACCGTTCCATAAATACAACGAGTTCATCCGGTTGTTTACCATCGAATCCAGCACCTGTACCCATAAATTTTTATCATAGAACCAGGGAAAGGTTTCAGGAGTATAAGGATACTCATAAACGGTTCTCCCGGGCAGGTAGTAAGGTTTTTGCAGGCCAATACATTCCCCGCGCAATACCATTTCCGGCGCATCTGTTATATTCATATAATCGGGCACCGACCTACCGGCAGCTATCCTATCGGCCAGCTCCAAACATCCGTACAAAATACCTGAAGCGTCTGCACCGGATATACGGATTATATTTTTATCTACCTTTATAGAAAAACCTTCTTTTTTGAGCAGACCATCAAAATCGCGCTCAATAATTACCAGCTTTTGCTTTTTAGAAGCCCTTTTAACCGTATTGGTTACAGCCACAGCATAACCCTGTTTTTGCAGTTCCTGCTTCAAGATATCTACACCATATACCACTCGGGCTTGCGTGCTTAATGGGTTTGCGATCACTACTTTTTCGATAACTGCGGCAAATGATGTGTTCAGCACCAAACAATATATCAATAACCACTTTAATCTCAGCATCGTATACACTTTAACGGGTTCATAAAAAATCATTGATCAATACACCATCTCTTTCATTGCTTGCATAAGCGGCTTCTACACAGGCCATTGTTATCAGCGCATCGTCAATGCTGTTTTCGGGTGTGGTAATAATGCCTGCTTTTGCTAATAACATTTGTTCCATGGTTCCTATAAAGGCATGGGGGAACCAGGTTCCGCTAATATCTTTTGTGTGCCATTGGGCATTGCCACCTTCTTTTAAAATAATATACCCGAATGTATCATCTGTTCCATGCGGATAATTGATCAGTGCACCAAAAGTCATCTTAACAGCGCCTTTTGTTCCTTCTATTTTCACATATGACTCCTGTGTATGGTGGCTATAGTTATGATTATGATTGGTGTGGATGACTGCCCGTACCAGATCTCCATAATCCATTATTATATTGGACTTAACTGAAGAAAGCTGAGTAGCTTCGGGATGTTTAAAGGTGCGCGCTAATACTTTTTTCGGATTGCCTAAAAAAGAGCGTACCAGGTCTACATAATGAATACTATGATAGTTAATTTCCATTCGGTCCTTTACGAACAGGAAATCCCATAGGTTCCAGGGCGTGTGCACATTCACATACACTTCTACATCTGTAACAATACCCAGCTCACCATCAGCAATCATTTTCCTCGCTTCCATAATGTAAGGTGCAAAACGCATCTGAAAATTAACGCCGGCGAGCATTTGCTTATTATGTGCTAGAGAGTGAATAGCTTTCGCTTCACCCATACTTTCTCCATAAGGCTTCTGGATCAGTACTGTAGCTTTTTGTGGTAATACTTTTAGTACAGATATAATCTCTGAAGCAGGTAGGGCAAAATCGTATACAGCATGAGTTCCATTATCAGCTACCATTTCTTCCAGGCTGTCGTACACTTTTGCGATACCAAATTTTTCCGCCAGCCTTATTGCCTTTTGCTTATTGCGGTTCACTATTCCTTTTATAGTATAGCCGGCGATCTTATAGGCGGGTAAATGCGCATCAGCTACAATACCGCCTGCACCAATGATACATATAGGAATTGCTTTAATTTGTTCGTAATCCATATTATATTCCTCCCAGGTAATTACCATATGTTAACACTAATACTGCCAGCAAAAGTACAGCCAGCGCAAAAGCAAGCACACGGCGGGTTACAGGACGGGTAAATTTCCATTCTTTTAATACCAGCCCAACTAACGAGCTAAAAAACACCAGCAGGATCATGTGTATAGCCCAGCTCGAAAACTCAAACTTCCCTAAACGTACATGCCCCAAACCATAAAAGAAAAACTGCCCATACCATAACATACCGGTTAAAAAAGCCATTAAGTAATTGATGCTTAATGTACCCTGATGAATGCTCTTATATTCTGAAAAAGTTTTATTTTTTACGTGCAGCCACAGAGTGTACAGCAAGGTTGTAACAAAGGCACCGGAGTTAGAAAATAGATAAACAACGTTCACCTGGAAGTTGCCCGCACCATAATCAGCAGCAATATCCGAGACAGGTTTGCCTGCATTTATCGCGAACCCATACAATGCAGACAATACCCCAGCCAGCAGGCATAAAGGCAATCCTTTTCTAAATGAAAAGGCTGCCTGGCCTTGAGCGGCATCTTTTTCCTTCAACCTGCCGGCTACACCACAAAAAGCAATACCTGCTGCTCCCAGCACCACACCTGTTAATATCCATTGGCCGCCAGTTCCATTTACCACATCGCTGAGTGTGCCATTCATCAACGGGGGCACTAAAGTGCCCAATACACAAGATATTCCTACAGAAATAGCATACGTAAGCGAGAACCCGATGTGTTTTATAGCCATCCCGAAAGCAGTACCGCCCACACCATAAGCCATTCCCAAAAGGAACGAGTTACGCATGGCCGAAGCAGGCGCTTCGCTCAATACGCGACCCAGGGATGGGATTGTGATCCATGCAATAACCAGGGGCAGCAAAAACCAGCATACAAAAGCCTGCGCCAGCCAGTACGTTTGCCAACTCCAGCCTTTAACTTTCTTTTCAGGGGTGTAACATAACGCAGCAGAAGAAGCGCCTACACCATGAAAAAATATGCCACCAAATAATTGCATTCGTTATGTTTATTTTTTTGAACCAGCTATAAAGTATAGCATTGTCATATTGGTCAGACCGGTACGGTCAGACCATATCCAGGTTGTAAAACGAAATAGCGTTCTCACAAAATATCAAACGCCTTTCATGCTCATCAGCGACAAGCTCCCTGATAACCTGTTTATATACACTCCATACCTCCTCGTAACCGGATGCCAGTAAAGATATGGGCCAGTCGCCACCACAAAAACAGCGCTTAGCGCCAAAGCCTGTTAATACAAAGTCTATATATGGCTTTATTGCTGCTTCAGCAAACTTCTCTTTTCCCGCTGTTGTTCCCAGACCAGAGATCTTTACATAAAAATTTTTATGCTGTGCAGCCAGCTTCATGTATTGCCCCCATTCGCCGAACTGTTCACCGCTTTTGACAGGAGGTTGGTTCAGGTGGTCAAACACCATTTTAAGATCCGGAACCAGCTCCGCTATCTTTAGGGCAGTTTTTATATGATTTACATTAACCCCCACCACATCAAAAGGCAAATGACAGGCCGCTAATAATTTCAGGCTTTCAATCACTTCGGGCTGTAATAGCCATTCATCATCGGCTTCATCATGGATCAGGTGCCTTACCCCTTTAAAATATCTTTCCCCGGAGAATACCGATTGTAATAATTGTTCTGATTTTGAACTGCTGGTTAATGGCAGCCATCCCACTATCCCTTTGATCCACTTATGATTGTTAGCAGCCTCTAACATCAGGGCTGTATCTTCCATTGTATTGTCTGCCTGCACCAGCAGACCTGCATCAACACCTGCCGCAATACGGGAAGCTTCCAATTGTTCCAGGCTGTAAGATTGCTGCAGCCATCCCGAGGCGCTTTTCAGCCACCCGTAGCCAGAACGTTCTACATTCCATATATGTACATGCGTATCAATAATCATGAGGTATAACCAATACTTTAAGCCATTCTTATAAAATACGTATACAGCGGTTATTTCACTTTAACTGCTTCAGGCTTTTCACCTGTTTTATATTTGAAATCGATCTCATCATTATGTTCTCCCAATGCCGGAGCTCCAATATGATTAGAGAGCGTGTGACCGTCGATCGTTATTGGCGATCTCGTGGTCTTTATGGAAATTCCATTACTGGTCTTTACCACAATTTCCATATTCAGTAATTTATAGCCCTCTTCTTCTGTCAGTTGCTTATAATCTAAAACCTTAGAGCACCACACACCTGCAGGCTCCAGTATACTTAACCAGTAAGACGTTGTATTCGTAAGAAGGTGTCGCGCCAGTACAGATTTTATTTCGTCTCTTTTATCAAACCAGTCTTTTTTATTACTGTAGGCCGTTAGCTCTATACAGCCGGTCAGCGAACCTAACTGAACAATATCTGCCATGGCTATGGTTATATAATCATCTTTTGTTTTATATATACCATAAGGAGCAGCTACATACGCATGTCCGCTGTTAACCGCACTGCGCTGAGGCAGCCGTCCACCATCATTGAAATAGCAGGTTAATACCTCAAACTGGAAATCCAGGGCACTTTCCAGCATACTTACCTGTATGCTGCCGCCCTCACCGGTAATGCCTTTGTGATATAAAAGAGAAAGAATACCCTGTGCCAGATGCCCGCCTGCCAGCATATCCACCACCGAAACGCCCATAGGTGTAGGATTGGCATTACTGCTATTGTTCAGCCAGGCAAGGCCTGATACAGACTGAAGTAATAAATCCTGCCCGGGCAAATGTTTCCAGCTACCACCTTCACCATAACCGGTTACATTGGCATAAATAACCGCAGGGTTTATTTGCTTTACACTATTGTAATCAAATCCTAAACGTTCCATCACGCCCGGCCGGAAATTATGCATTACCACATCGGCCTTTTCAATTATTTTTTTGATCTTACCGGTATCTCCGGGACATTTAAGATCGGCTGCATAGCTTTTCTTATTTCGGTTGATGGCATGAAAAATAGAAGACTCTCCGTCAATCACCACATCAGACACATACAACTCCCTGCATATATCGCCTGTTCCCGGTTTTTCAATCTTCACCACATCGGCTCCGAAATCTGCAAGACATAAGGATGCAGAGGGCCCGGAAAGGAACTGGCTAAAATCAACAACTAATATATCCTGCAGTAATTTCATTATAATAGAAATTCTTCTTTTATCTTTTCGGTATGCTGGCCCAGTAAAGGTGCCGGTTGATCCGCCACCAGCTTTTCGCCATTGATACGGATAGGGCAACGTGTAGTAACATAAGTTGCGTTGTTGCCTGCATCAATCCTTATCTCCATTCCTGTGCTTTTATAAAGATCTGTTTGAGTTAAAGCGGCCCAGTTGTTTACATCCGATGCCCATAAACCTAATGTTGTCAGACGCTGCAACCAATATTTACTGCTATTAGTGAGCAACTGTTTTGCAATAATGCCCTTGATCTCATCGCGCTTTTCAAATACATCCTGCTCCGTGTAACCATTCAGTTCAAAGGTTTCCAAAGCCTGTTGCAGCAAAAGCATGCTCATCATTGCCAGTGCAATATACCCATCTGCCGTTTTATAAATACCATAAGGTGCGCCTAACAAAGGATTGCCATTGCTCACCTTGCTTCTTTTTATGCCCTGCCTGCTATGATAATGAGTAGTAAAAAGCTCAAACTGGAAACTGATTGCCGACTCTAAAAGGCTTAGCTCTACATACGCCCCCATACCCGATTTCTGCCTGCCAATAAGCGCTGCCAATATGCCCTGTACTGCATGTATACCACAAATACTATCTACAATAGAAAGGCCGAAAGGCATAGGACCATCTCCTTCATCGCCGGTAGTATAGGTAAGGCCTGATAAAGACTGCAGCAACAGATCCTGACCGGGCTTATTCTTCCACGGGCCTTTTTTGCCATAACCGGTTATTTCGGCGTAGACGATACGCTTATTGATCTTCCTGACATCGCTATACGCAAGCCCTATCTTTTCCATTACGCCTGGCCGGAAATTGTGTGTAATGACATCTGCCTTAGTGATCAGTTTTTTTACCAGCTCAAGATCCTCGGTATTTTTCAGATCGGCGGTAAAACTTTCCTTGTTACGGTTGATCGCGTGAAAGTTAAGCGCATCCTCCCCTATCCATAAATTCTTTATTGCCAGGTTCCTGCATGGATCGCCGGTGCCGGGCCGTTCAATTTTTATCACACGCGCACCCAGATCTGCCAATCTCAAGCCGGCAGAAGGGCCAGACAGGTATTGGCTAAATTCAAGAACAATCAACCCTTTTAACGGCAAAAACATTATGCAAAAACTTTTGATAAATTTTTCTTCAAAGACTCCCGGTATATCGCATTCAGCTTTTCAATCACCAGCTTTTCACTTTTTTGCTTACCCCGTAAATATTCCTGTATGTACCACCCTGCTTCATCCTGGAAGTGCAGGTACCCGTGGTAACGCGGGCGTATATACCCGTTTTTCATAACAGGTAAAATACTGGCAAAAAAGTTATGGGTAAGCCTGTTATTTAAATCACTTTGCCACGCCTTTAAATGCCCCGGCTGCCCTTCATTATAAGTATAACCATGGGTTTGAAACTGTGGCGAGCCTACCATTTCCGCATAAGCAAGGGCCTCCTGTTTATAATTGGAGAAAGCAGATACCGAGAGACCGGTTCCTCCCACAGTTGTTCTCAGTTTTTTACCTTTATAGCTTACTACATCTGTATATACCAGCAGATTACCGGCATATCCTAAACGGGAATAGTTGGTATAACAATAAGCAAACGGACAATACAAATACCTGTCCGTGCCAGCCATAGCTTCAGCAACTGCTATCGGATTTTTCTCAAACATAGATCGATCTACCAACGAATATAGCGCATACATAGCACATAAAGCCTCAATACCGGTATGTTCGTTTATCACTTCTTCTGTATCAGCAAATGGCATAGTTCCATATGCAATACAAAAAGTATAAAAGTTCATCAATACATCTATGGGTATAGCAGGTACTGCTACCCTGCCGGTCCTTGCCAGCTCCAGCACCTCTTCCCAGGTTTGCGGAACTTCTTTCAACAGATCCTTCCTGTAACTGGCCGCCGGTGCAGCGGCATCAACAGCCAAGGCCCATTGATGCCCATCGTAATAATAGCTTAAATGAGAGGCGCCCACACTGTTATCCAGCTGGTCTTTTAAATATTCAGCAGATAAATATTCATCAAGTGGCAGCACACAGCGCGTTGCAGCAGCAGTTCCTACCCAGGGATGATCGATAATTAAAAGATCATATTCTTCCGTCAGCTGCTCTATAGGATAGTCAGCAAACTGTTGCAGGCTGCGCTTATGCCATTGTACTTCTATACCGGGGCGTAGCTCTGTAAAACGCTGCGCTGCTGCCTGCAACGGTGTTATACCCCGGCTATGACTCCACGTAATTCCTTTTAAGATCATATCAGGCATCCACACTCCTTTTTTCTACCATCAATAAATGTTCGCAAACCATTACCAGCTCTTCCTTTTGGTTATGCACTTCCAGCAGTTCTGTAACAATGCCATAACCGGGTCTTTTATGATCTTTTTTGTCTTTTATAGTAACAGTAGTGCTGATGGTATCATTAATATATACCGGGCGTATAAAACGTAACCTTTCATACCCGTAGGTCATGGCTACTTCATTGATAACACCAGCTGTCAAGCCAACTCCTATGCTGAAGATCAACGTACCATGCGCTATCCGGTGTTTAAAAGGTTGAGTTTTGCACCATTCTTCATCCATGTGGTGCGGGTAAAAATCACCCGACTGTCCCGCATGTATTACAATATCTGCATCTGTAATTGTCCGGCCTGTAGTTTTTCGGGATTCGTTCAGAGCAAAGTCCTCATAGTATATTTTAACGCTCATAATGTCAGGCATTTTATCGCTGCCCGAAAGTATACCAAGACCGCATTTTAAAAAATGGGTTGTTTCACTAATGTGATGTAATATTTTACTGATAGCTTATCTTACGATTTTGAATCTTCACAGCAAAAAATATCAGCAACCATTACTCACCCTGTTTTTTCTTTTATGAAATGAATAAGTAGATAGAAAATGTACATCATTTTCATAAACAGGGAACCAGGTTCGTACCTTTTATGAAAAGGTGGCGATGGATATCAATACTCCGACTCCTTTTGTTTGTTTTTTTAATTATTTGTAAATATTGCTGCAATAGAACCGCCCGGCATTTATTTACGCACTTTTTATCTTCGAGTTTGTTTACGCTTTTGCAGAGTTGGATCATAATATGAATATCTGGGTATTTACCAAAAACTGGTTTGGAATAAATGGCATGGCCTGCTTATGCAGCGATATGCCACTGCAGCTTACCAGCTGTTATCTTTTTTCATAACTTAGCATTTTTGTAACAGCTTCAGAAAACGGGAAGTAATTACCTAATATTGCTTTTTAAATTATTATCGCTGTGCGCCTCATTAAACTTCTTTTATATACACTATCCTCTATTGGACTGATTGCTGTAACGAATCTGCCAATGAAGGCGCAGGGTTTTCCTAACCCCATTAAAAGTAATTTATCTATAAAAGCCGGCGCAGAAAGCCGCAGGACCAATTTCAGATGGTCAATAGCTGGTAATACAGCAGGACAAGACCCGAATATTTATTCGGAGCTGATCTATAACCCCGTTCATTCTGCCGGTTTTTTTGTTGGGGCGCATTATACGATCTATAAAAGATGGACTATTGAAGCTAATTATAACAGGTTAAGCACGTACAAAGGGAGCGCTACTGATATTGACTATGCCGGCGACAACCGTACCCAACCTATCAAACCTCTAATCGGGGATACCCTTTTCAGAAGCGACAAAGGCCATATGAGTTGCTTTAATATGGCGCTTAGCTATACTTTTATTGACAAACAGCCTTTTAAATTAAGTGCAGGAGCCGGGTACACGAACAACAGGGAATTATTCTACCTGTTAGACGATGAGATGCCTGATCTTAATACAACTTACCGGGCCAGCTGGAAAGGCGCCCTGTTTTTTTTAGAAGGAATGATACATATTACTCCCCAGGTTTATATACAGCCCCGGGTATCATTTCAACCGATGCAATATAATTCGACTGCCAACTGGAATATACAGGAAGATTTTCAGCATCCCGTCAGTTTTATACAAACCGCTAACGGTACAGGATGGAATTATACAGCACACGCAGGTTACCGATTGAATAAAAATATGGGATTACATATTGAATGGCTGTACGCTGACTGGAAAACAAAAAAAGGTATAGATCATCTATACCGGAAATCAGGCGAAATTCCTGTAACACAAATGAACGGGGCTTTTAAGAAAAGCAGTGGCTGGAGACTGAGTGCTACTTATTCTTTTTAAAATTCATAAAGGCATTGCTTTCCGTCCTTCCCTGTTTTCCCAGGGAATAAATGCGCCTAATGTGCCACGCAACCTTTTAAACCAGCTTTCACGCTCCATTATAGATATAAAATCAGTTTTAAAAGCCGGAGCGGGATCAATGGTATATTCCTGATCATTGAGCTTTTTTAACGTATCTACCATAAAAGGTATGTGCTGAATTTTAGTAGCAAATCTTCTTCTTGTAAAGCCTTTGGTTAAAGATGACTGGAAAGGATCTGTTACCAAAGCGATCGTCTTAAACCCCTGCTCCCGGGCCAGCTCATAGGCGTAATAAATATTTTCGGTGCTATGTTCTGCCTGAGTTTCATAAAAGATATGATTTGCCGGCACGCCCAGTTGCAGCGCATACAGCCCCATGATCTTAGCCTCGTAATACGGAGAATAAACTGCGCTCCCGGAAAATATTATGTTCCTGATAATTCCTTTATGATATAAAAAACCGGCCCAAAGTACCCTGCTTTTCATAACCGAGTCCCATTGGTTGTTTATAAACTGTATGCCGGGTACTATACCTGCATCAAAGGATCTATCATTAGCGATAACCTCGTTATACAACTTTGCAGGACGTTTCCTGTAAGAAACACATCCCCACATGCTTATTATAACAACAGACAGCAATAGCGATAGTATCAGCATTTTAATCATTGCCCGTAAAATACAACATATAGGCCAGTCTTTAATACAGCATGATGTACATTTTTTTGTGCCAGAATACATGACCTGCACATTACAGGGGAACTAAAGGCGTATCCAGATATTGCCATAAATACCTGCAGGCATAGGTTCGGTACGGACGCCATGCGGCAGCGATCTGTTCCATTTTATGAACAAGCTCTTTTAAACTGGCATATTCAATCTGGTATAGCCGGGTCATGGCCTTTTGCAATCCTAAATCTCCGGCAGAAAATACATCTTCGCGGCCAAGTGCAAACATTAGCAACATCTCAACGGTCCATTGACCCACACCCTTAATTTGGGTAAGCAGCGCCATCAGCTCCTCATTACTCATTTTGCCGAGCTTCGCATCCGTTAATTTATTATCTATAAAGAACCGGCATATGTTTTTAATATAAAGCGCTTTAGCGTTAGAAAGGCCAATGCTCCTTAATGTTTCATGAGGTACCGCCAGTATGTCCGGAGGCCCAGGTATTTTTGTTGTAAACAGCTGTAAAAACCTGGAAAATATAACCGTAGCTACTTTTGTGCTTAGCTGCTGGCTCATAACGGAAGCACATAGCTGCAGGCATACATTTTTCTTTTTATTGATTACATGATGCCCCTGCTGCTTCATAAGTGCGCTCAACACTTTATCTTTATAGAAATGCTTGCGATAAGGCATCTTTTTTATTTCGGATTTCCGGTTTCTGATCTGAATGTATAACGGCAGGCGCTGCCATCGGTCAACTATCTCTCATTTACACCTTTAGCTCCCCCAGTTTCAACAAGGCATACAACATACAGGTAACATGCATGGACTGTATAAATTCATTGTTCCTGAATTTTTCCTTAAATATTTCCAGGTCCATTAATTCCACATGTATTTCTTCATTTTCATCAAGGCTTTGTCCGGTTGTTTTTTTCCCGCCCCTGGCCAGGAACATGTGCATCCAGTTATTATTGGTTGAAGGGTTGGCGCAGGTTTTACCCAGGTATTCAAACTGTTCAAATTCATAACCCGTTTCTTCCAGCAGTTCCCGTTTGATGGCTGCTTCAAAATCCGCATCCTCATCATCTACACATCCACCCGGAATTTCCCAGCAGGTTTCACCAATGGCATGGCGGTATTGCAGCTCCATCACCACCTTATTATCTGCTGTCAGTGCAAAGCAGGTAACCCAGGTAGGAAACTCATACACATAATAGGGGGTTACAATTTTACCCTGTGGCGTTCTGCAGGTGTCCTTCCGTACTTTAAACCACAGGTCGTTAAATAATTGCTCTGATTGTAGTATCTCCCATTTCAGATTCATCTTAAATTATTTAAGTAAACATATAAATCACGAAATCCCCGCCCGGGTTACCATTTCATTTTTTCTCTTAAACCGTTTATTTGCGCTACATGGTGCCTGCCGTGCCAGGCATATAACTGGAGGAAATACCAAAGCGATAATTCCTTTTGCATACCGGGATGGTAAGCACTGCGTTCCCAGTCTTCATCACTCAATTTTTTTATAGCTTCATACCAGCGTATATGCAGGGCATATAATAATGTTATGGAAATATTTACAGGCAACGATTTCACATCATCCAGCAGAGCCCATAAGTTTTCATTATAAGGCTTTATAGTTGGTACATCTTCAGTCAGGCACAGCTTAAACCTGATATAAGCATTGATATGGCTATCTGCTACATGGTGTACCAGCTGGTGAACAGTCCACCCGCCCTCACGGTAAGGTGTATGCAAACAGGCCTCATCAAGGTTTGTAACAGCAGCTTCCAATGCATTCGGCAGGAAACGGAGAGCGGCCAATGCGCTTTCTTTTTCTGCTGTAGAAAACGCTTTCCATTCCAGTCTCCCGATGGGATACTGGTTTTCTATTTCCATAAATATATTGTTTAACGGTTTACTTTCAGCAGCTCCACCTCAAATAAAAGTGTAGCTCCGCCGGGAATATCAGCGCCTGCGCCCCTGTCGCCGTAAGCCAGGTCGGATGGAATCCATAATCTCCAGTGACTGCCTTCTTTCATTAGCGGAATAGCTATTTGCCAACCTTTGATCAACTGTGTAAGCCTTGCTGTGAATGGCTGGTTTCTTTTAAAAGAACTATCAAACTCCTTCCCGTCCAATAAAGCACCTTTGTAATGCGCTGTTATAGAATCAGACAATAACGGCTTAACGCCTGTACCTTCTCTTATCACTTCATATTGTATGCCCCCTTCCAGTTCGTGCACACTTTCTTTGTTTTTATTTGCCTCTAAAAATTCGCGGCCTTCCTGCTTTTGTTGCTCAATTTTTTCATTCATCGCTGCTCTGAGTTTTTGTTGTAAATCCATTATTTGTTAAAAAATTAAAATTACGGTTCTCTTAATGATTTTCCTGTAAGATGAATAAAAACATCTTCGAGGTTGGCTTTTTTTACTTCGCGCGGCCGTTCAAAACCTGACGCTACCAAATGGTCGATCAGGTTGTCCGGTGTATCAAGGGCAACAATATTACCAGAATCTATAATGGCGATCCTGTTGCATAAATACTCCGCTTCATCCATATAATGTGTGGTAATAATAACAGTAGTTCCCTGCGCGTTGATTGTTTTTATGAGCTCCCATAAATTACGGCGTGCCTGCGGATCAAGGCCGGTAGTAGGCTCATCTAAAAAAATAACCCTGGGCTTATTAATCAGTGTGGTTGCTACAGAAAAACGCTGTTTTTGCCCGCCGCTTAGCTCTTTAAATTTTGCCCTGGCTTTTTCTTCCAGGTTTACAGAGCGCAGCAGCTTCATACCATCTACCTCCTGGTTATATAAGCCGGCAAACAGGTCTATCAACTGTAACAGGTTCAGGCCCGGATAATAGCTGCTCGCCTGCAACTGAACGCCAATAAGACTTTTAATAGCATTAGGATCCCGATCCAAATCATAGCCCGCAACCGTAATGGTGCCACTTGTTTTTTTACGCAACGTTTCTATAATCTCCAGAGTAGTGGACTTACCTGCGCCATTAGGTCCCAGTAACCCGAAAATCTCATTCTCATACACTTCAAATGAAATGCCCTTTACTGCATTAAAATCACCATAGTTCTTTACAAGATCTTTCACCGAGATGATCGTATTAGCCATGCGCTAAAACTACGAATAAAACCTGAACTGATATGATAACGTACAATATTTGAATGGGAAAACGGCTCTTTTAAGAAAAACATCGACATTTGCACTTCTTAAAAAATCGGAATGGTAAAGGTATTTAAGTTTGGAGGTGCATCGGTAAACAGTGCTGAACGGGTCAAAAATGTTGCGGATATCCTGCAACAAAATAAAAATGAAAAGCTGCTGGTAGTAATTTCTGCTATGGGCAAAACCACTAACGCGCTGGAAAAAGTAGCTGAAGCTTTTTACAGTAACAAAAAAGAGGAGGCTTTACAGCTTTTTGAGCAGGTAAAACAACAACACCTGACCACAGCAAAGTATTTGCTGGTAACCAGCTACCTGGCGTGTGAAACCCGGCTAAGAGATTTCTTCACCGAGGTAGAGTGGCTGCTGCACGATCATCCCGTACGCGAGTATGATTATTATTACGACCAGATCGTCTGTGCCGGTGAATTATTATCCACCGCTATTATAAGCCATTACCTGTACGAGTATGGAATCGATAACGAATGGATCGATGTGCGCGATATAATAAGAACCGATGATAACTTCAGGGACGGAAATATCGACTGGTCCTTTACACAAGGCAAAGTGGATGAACTGCTTAAACCCGGTCTGGATAAAGGTTTGATAGTTTTAACCCAGGGGTTTATCGGTGCCACACACGAAAATGAAAGCACTACACTAGGAAGGGAAGGCAGCGATTATACCGCTGCGGTTTTTTCGAATATGCTGGATGCAGAAAGCCTGACCATATGGAAAGATGTGGAAAGCATTATGAACGCCGACCCCAGGGAAGTTGCAGACGCCTGCCCCCTGTATGAGCTGAGCTATACGGAAGTCATTGAAATGGCTTATTATGGCGCACAGGTCATTCACCCCAAAACCATAAAGCCCTTGCAGAACAAAAGCATACCACTTTATGTCAAATTCTTTCTGGATGCGGATCTACCCGGAACCACTATCCATAATAGTATTGGTAAAAACCTGCCACCCATTATTGTTATTAAGCGCAACCAGGTAATGATCGAATTAAAGTCGAAAGACTTTTCTTTTATCGGTGAGCACAACACCGAAGCATTGTATGAGCTGTTTGAGCAACTGTTCATTACCCCTACCCTTACCCAGAGCGGCGCTATCAGCATTATTTATGCCTTTGACCACCGCGAAGATAAAATAAACCGGTTAGCGGCAGCAGCAGCGCTTAATTTTGATGTACAGGTAACGCCCGGCCTTACCTTGTTAACCATACGCCATTATAATGATGAAGCGCTGCAGAAATACGTCGCGGGAAAACAGTTCCTGGTAAGGCAGCAAACCGTTCATAATATGCGGCTGCTATACAGGGAGTAGCTATAAAAAGGTTCGCCAGATCATCGGGTTCATCCACCGGGAAGCATTCTTCCATTCTTTCGCACGCGATTTCCCCACTTCTGTCAGGATCTGCATCAACTCAGTTTCACTTTTCTTTTTACCTTTGGTAGGTTCTTTAATGGCAGGTTCGCCGAGCGTGAGTGTTGTAGCGATCCAGCTGGTATACAAACGCGGAATGGTTACCCCCAGTATCATTCCCGGCAATCCATTCAGGCTCATAGGACCGCCGCTTATCTTAATTTCATCAGTATAGTAGGCAAACACATATACACTATCAAACAATATCGTACTGGCACGCCTGCAGTTAAAGCCGGCTATAGTGGTTATATCATTGGGGTATAATTTCCACCTGATCTGCTTCAGATCCCCGGAAATGATATAATTATTGTCGATAGCTTTCTGGTTAACAAACTTCCTGTTTTGATAATCGTTGTACCAGAAATCATCTTCATTAACATTCGACAACCAGGATGTAACCTTCTTCGTATCGCCAGACCTGTCATACTGGTAACTGGCCTTGTCCCCGTTAAAATAGTATTTATAGTAATTAAGCGTAAATTGTGGTTGTGCCGCAATAAGCGATTTTGCCCAATCACCATCTTCATCACCCCACATATAGGTAAGGGATGCATGGAGGTTGGTCTTTACTTCAAACTCAATGGTACCACTGGTGATAAACTTTTGAGCCTGTACCATTCCCGCGAAAAAAATTAAAGCCGCTGAAAATAGGTTCTTCATTATATATTTTATTTTGATGGTGCTGCACTGTTCTTGGTAATGTTCCATACAAAAGAAACCAGCCAGAACCTTTGCATAATGGTACGATATGTTTCTGTAAAGCTATAGCTGCTAAAATTCCGGTTATAGCCCCTGTTTTGATTCAGGATATCATATACCGATAGCCTTGCCTCAAACTGGTTCTTATAGATTTTTTTGGTAAGGAAGCCGTTCCAGATCACATAACTGTTATTAGCCGGAAACCTGGGATCTTTTTGAACCAGGTTCCCATCCAGGTCGGTTCGGATCTCGAACTTCAACGGCAACTGCACATTCCCCCATAAATTTAAACGCCCGCTCCAATATTCCGCATTGGCAGTAGTGCTTACAGTAGCTTTTGTTGTATTGTATGCTGCCTCGGGGGAAATACCAAAATCGTATTTACCATCTACACTTTTATAAACATCAAGCCCGAACCTGTAGCCGTTTGTGGTACTGGTATTCTTTTGGCTTCGCCCGTTATTTGCCGTAAAATTGCTCACAAAGTCAACATTACGGTTAAAATTATATCCTCCGGAAAAGCCTAACCGCATGCCTAAGCTCTTCAATTTAAAGCCATAGCTGAGACTTGAGTTAAAATTGGCCACTCCATTCGTGTTGACTGTGTAATACCTGCGTACCCCTTCATTGAACTCACTGAATTGCACAAAGGCATTTTGTGTAAACCCATAATTCATATATCCCCATATATTTCTTTCGGTCAACATTTTGAAACTGTTGTAGTAAAGGCTGAAATTATGACTGAAAGAAGGATGTAAAGAAGGATTTCCCACATAAATATTTAACGGGTCCGAATTATTAGGTATCGGCTGTAACTGATCTAAAGAAGGTGCCCGCCCGTATCCGTTATAATAAAAGTTAAGCGATTCACTTGGCTTTATCTTATAGGTGATATTCGCTCTTGGGCTATGGTTCACAAAACTGTAATCTCTTGTAATATTTCTGGTAAGATCTATCTGCTCATAAGTGGTAAACGCCGCGGAAGTACCAACCGAAAGGTTTATTTTCTTTTTACTATACCTGAAGCTTATGCCCGGTGCATTGCTTATGGAGTTAAACTCATAATTATTACTCAAAGAATCTATAAGGTTGTTATAACCACTACCGCTTTTTGCATAAACATTTCGATCATTCGTATTTTTACCCATGTTAAACGCATAGTTCAGCTCCAGATAAACATCTTTCATTAAAGGCTCTGTATAAGCAATGCGCGTGTTTACGTTGTTCGACACATTGTCAGACAGCGTATTCTGGTCTATAGTAACAGTGCTGTCAATAGCGCCATTTTTGTAAAAATCCAGCTTTGAATACAGCAATGCCTCACCGTTGGATTCTGTATAATTAAAACCCCCGTTCACAGAAATAGTCCGGTACAATTTTTTAAACTTATGCATCCAGAGCAGGTTCGCATTTATATTCCTGTTATCTGATTTATTTTTTCCCTGCCGGTTATTGGTATTGATAAAGGCGCTGTCCACATTCCTGTTCTCACTATAATAATTATAATCAGACTCATTATTATTCATATTTCCCTGTGCTGTCAGCTTCAGGGTATTCATCGAATCCAGCTTGGTTTCAAAAATCAGGTTGGCACCCTGTTTCAAATTAGAGCTGTACGAGTTATTGTCGTTATAGCCCAGCCATGTAGAGTCGGGTAAAAAGTTCCTTGAATAGGTACGGGTACGGGTGGGGGCGTTTATTTTAGTAACCCTGTACCCCGCATTCAGGCTTTGCTTATCCTGGTTGAACTTATTATTATAATGTATGCCTCCGTTCCAGTTGGTGGGGATACCATCACTTCGATTATAGTCGCCCATCGATGTCATATAAAAGCCTCCGTCATCGGTGGTTTGCACGTCGGTGCCGCCACCATATTTACTCCGGTCGTCCCAATCCAGGTTCAGCTTGCCTGTATTGCTCATAATGCCGTATACCGCAATTTTTCTTTTTGCTTTAAAGGCATTAAACATCAGTGCATTATTAAACTTATCCTGATCGCCAGGCAGTTGATTGTTTTTTAGCCCGCCCCCTGCTTCCAATTTCCCAAAGTATCCCTTCTTCTTATCCTCTTTTAATACAAGATTCATGGTTTGTTTGCTCTGGCCGTCATCAATGCCTGTAAAAGCGGCCTGGTCACTTTTCCCTTTATATACCTGTACATCCTTCACAATATCTGCCCTTAAATTCTTTGTGGCAATGCCGGGATCGCTTCCAAAGAACTCTTCTCCATCTACCAGGAACCGTTCTACCTTTTCGCCAAGCGCCGTTATTTGCCCGTTGCGATCTACCTGCACACCTGGCAGCTTCTGCAGCAGCTCTTCTACATTAGCACCTTCCCGTACTTTAAAACTATCGGCAGTATAAATAGTGGTATCTCCCTTAATTCTTATAGGCGCGCCACCTTTTACCACTACCTCTTCCAGCAGCTTGCTTTTAGACAGCATATTAATGGCCCCAAGATCTAAAGGCTTACCAGGCTGCAGCTGCAGCTTATCGGTATAATCAGCAAAGTAAGGATGGGTAACCAGCAAAATATAACTCCCGGTGTCTGCTGCATTCAGCTCAAAAGCACCCTGTGCCCCTGCTCTCGTAAAATCTACCAGAACAGAATCCTTACTGTTCAACAATACAACAACCGTATTTTGTAAGCTTCTCTTCTCGGTAGAATCCACAAGCATTCCTTTTATATTCGTGGTTTGTGAAAAAGCTGAAGCAGTTACAATAATAGTCAAAAGCAGCGTTAAGAACCTTCTCATAGAGTAATTATATTAATTATAAGCCTATTAAGATGCCTGATGAGCAAAAATGCATAAACAAAAAGCAAAAAAATTATACTTATAAACAAACTTTTGTTAAAATGATCCGACCGAACCGAATATATACGAAAATTACGTAGATAGCAGATTCCCCGAATCCAATCAAAAATATACCTTTTGAAAGAACCTGATCTATATTAAACCGGTGAACAAGGGTAATTCTCCGGTAAATGGCAGGTTTTAAAATGTCAAAAAATTTCAGCAATGCAGGAAAGTTTTCTTGCAACTGAACCTTACCTCAACCTGCTCCCCTGGTACGAGGTTTTACCGGATGGTACTACCTCGAATGCCCCCAATGAAATTATACCGGCTTGCTGCTATAATTATCGTAAATTGCTTCAAACATTTGCAATGGCTACTAACTTAAAAACCATACAGGAAAATTTCGAAAAGGAGCATTTTATCGATACATCAAAACCTGTCTGGAATTATTCACTCCTCCTCGATGAAGATATCAGAAATTTCCAAAACGGTACCCATTACAGCCTTTACGAAAAATTCGGATCTCATTCTTTACAGGTAAACGGCACTTGGGGAATGTATTTTTGCATATGGGCGCCCAGTGCAAAGTTTGTATTCGTTACCGGCAATTTTAATGATTGGAATAAACTATCGCATCCGCTAACACCCAGATGGGATAAAAGCGGTATATGGGAAGGATTTATACCCAGGTTACAATTGGGAGAAGTGTATAAATACCATATTGCAGGAGCTAACAACTGCCTGGTGGACAAAGGTGATCCCTTTGCCAACTTCTGGGAGGTAAAACCATTAACGGCATCTATTACCTGGGATATGCATTATGAATGGAAAGATGAGGAGTGGATGCGAAAAAGAGAAAAGCATAATGCATTAAATGCACCCTGGAGCGTTTACGAAGTGCACCTGGCCAGCTGGCAAAGGCCCGATCCGGCAGATGAGCACAGATACCTTACCTACGACGAAATAAGAGAAAAGCTGGTACCTTATGTTAAGGAAATGGGATTCACGCATGTAGAGTTTATGCCGGTAGCTGAGCACCCTTTTGACGGAAGCTGGGGCTACCAGATCACTGGATATTATGCGCCTACATCGCGGTTTGGCGATCCTCAGGGTTTAATGCGGCTGATAGATGCGTTTCACCAGGAAGGCATTGGTGTGATCCTCGATTGGGTACCTTCTCATTTTCCGTATGATTCGCATGGCCTTTTTATGTTTGACGGCAATCATACCTACGAATATGCAGATATGCGCAAAGGGTTTCACCCGGACTGGAACAGCTATATTTTCAACTACAAAAGAGGAGAAGTAAAGTCGTTCCTCATCAGCAATGCAAGGTTCTGGTTCGAAATGTTTCATATTGACGGGATAAGGGTGGATGCGGTAAGCTCGATGCTAAAGCTGAATTACTCACGTAACGAAGGCGAATGGGAACCCAATGAGCACGGTGGCGATGGTAACCTGGAAGCGATTGAGTTTATCAGGCATTTGAATGAAATGGTGTACAGGGATTTTCGTGGCGTACAAACCATTGCAGAGGAAGCTACCGACTGGCCGGGCGTATCAAAGCCCACATTTGAAGGCGGGCTTGGCTTTGGAATGAAATGGATGATGGGCTGGATGCACGACTCTCTTGATTACTTCAAGCTCGATCCCATATACAGAAGTCATCATCAGAACAAATTTACCTTTAGCATGATGTATTACTATGATGAAAACTTTATGCTGCCTATCAGCCATGATGAAGTGGTACATGGCAAAAGTCCCCTCGTGTTTAAGATGCCCGGTGATCTGTGGCAAAAATTTGCCAACCTGCGATTATTCTTTACCTATATGTGGACCCACCCCGGCGGTAAATTATTGTTTATGGGCAGCGAGTTCGGGCAAACCAGCGAATGGAATTATAAATCGCAATTAGACTGGCATTTACTGGAACATAACAGCCATAAAGGCGCCCAGGCCTGCCTTAAAGCATTAAATAAAATACTCAGAGAAGAAGAAGCATTATATAGCCAACAGTTTGAAACAAGTGGGTTTGAGTGGGTAGACCTGAACCACAGGAACGAATGTATCATGGTATATAAACGTAAAGGGGAAAAAGCGGAGGATGATGTTCTGATTATTTTAAATGCTACCCCTGCAGTGCACTATGACTGGGTTATTGAAACTTACGGCAAAGAATATACGAAAGAACTATTTAATTCAGACGCTAAAGCATTCGATGGTACGGGAGATGTGTTTAATAAAGATATCAGGACAGAGCTTCTTGACGCAGCAACTAAAAAATACCGGATCACGTTAAACATTCCACCTTTGGCAGGGCTGATATTGAAGTAATGAAATGGATCGCCAGGTATTATTTCTCGGGCAGATCGCTGCAATAGGCGCTACGAAGAATGTGCCACCGTACGTTATTAACCAACCGTAAAGCTTTATTCAGACGTCAACGCCGATACGGAAAAGGGCCTGTCATTTAGGCCAGTGCCTTTTTGGGTATTTGGCATCCGTTCCATTTCAAATTTCAGTACGCCTCCTTTTATAATATCCTTGTAGGTAATAAAGTTTTTAGTGTACCGCTTTCCATTCAGATGGCTGCTGTTAATATAAACTGCCTTACTGGTGTTTCCTTTGGCCTCTATCACAAACTTTTTACCGTTCTCCAATTGAATAGTAGCCTTCTTAAACAAAGGGCTACCGATTACGTATTCATCTGTTCCGGGACAAACGCTGTAAAAGCCTAAAGCGCTTAACACATACCATGAAGAGGTTTGCCCCTGGTCTTCATCTCCAGGATAACCATCTTCTGTGGCATTGTAAAGACGTTTCATCACTTCCCTTGCGTGGTATTGAGCTTTCCACGGCTGGCCTGCGTAATTATACAAATAGACCATGTGTTGTATCGGCTGGTTACCGTGCGCATATTGTCCCATGTTGGCCATTACCATTTCGGTCATTTCATGGATCAGGCCACCATAAGTGCCCACATTTACCGTATTGGGAACAGCAAAAACCGAATCGAGCTTTGCACAAAACTGCTCATCGCTCCCAATCAAAGCGATCAAACCCTTTATATCATGAAATACAGACCATACCCAATGCCAGGCATTGCCTTCAGTAAAAGGGCCTCCCCACTCTGTGGGATCAAAATTTTTCTTCCAGTTGCCTTCTTTATCCTTTCCCTCCATAAAACCGCTGGCAGGATTAAAAACATTTTTATAATTGTACATTTTTGCGCCGAAGGCTTCCGCATACTTTTCATTACCCGTGAGCTTTGCAAGATGATACCCGCAAAAATCATCATAAGCATATTCCAGCGTTTTGGCAGTTGCCTCTCTGTATTCAGGATAAGGAACATAGCCTGAACTATTATAGGCCTTATATCCGTCGCGTCCATTTGCAGGCCCCCACGGCCCTTTGTTGTTAGCTTCATGATGATAGGCTTCCAGCGCTTTTTGCGGATCAAAAGTACGCACGCCTTTTACCCAGGCATCGGCCAGCAGCGATATGGCATGATTGCCGATCATACTGCCCTGCTCATTGGGAAAGCTCCAGGAGGGCAGCCATCCGCATTGCTCCTGCGCATCCAGTAATGCCTGCATATAGCGGCCGTGCATGGTTGGATACAACAGTACGTTTAAGGGGAATTGCGCCCGGAAGGTATCCCAGAAACCGGTATCGGTAAACATATAACCGTCATGCACTTTGCTATCGTATGGGCTGAAATAGCAGGGCCTGCCATTTTTATTGATCTCGTAAAATTTCCGGGAAAACAGGCTGGCCCTGAAAAAGCAGGAATAGAACGTAGCCTTATCTTCTTCCGAATCGCCTTCCACCATGATCCGCGACAAATGATCATTCCATATTTTCCAGGCCCGTTTTTTTGTATCCTCAAGCTGCCTGTCCTTCCCTAATTCTGCTGTAAGGTTCAGCATGGCCTGTTCTTCGCTTATATAAGACGAGGCTACTTTAACCTGTACCTTTACTCCTTCTTTAAACTGAATATAAGCACCTACCCCATCTCCTTCATCCGAATTAATATTTTCTCTCACCTTATTGTGCCTGTTTTCCCATACTCCATAACTTTTAAAAGGCTGGTCAAATACGGCAACAAAATAGCTTTTCCAACCTTTCTGAAATCCGTGACCATTGTTTACATATCCAGTGATCATTCTTTCTGCCGGAAATATTTTCACGCCACTAACCCTTGTATATCCATCCAGCACCAGATAGCTTTTATGGCCTTCCGGAAAGCTGAACCGCAGGTGAGCACCGCGTTCGGTGGGGCTCATCTCGGTAGTAATATTATTATCAAAAGTCACCTTATAGTAATGCGGTTTAGCTGTTTCATGCTCATGTCTGAACTCCAGTGCCCTGTCGTTTTCATTTACTACCAGGTTATCCATTACCGGCATAAATGAAAATACAGCATAATCATTCGTCCAGGAGCTACATTGATGTGCCTGCTGAAACCCTCTTATTGTCTTTTTGAAATACTGGTATTTCCATCCGTCCCCATTGCTGCCGGTTTGCGGCGTCCAGGTATGCATACCAAAAGGCAATGCCGTTGTAGGGTAGGTATTTCCCCTTGTAAGCTCATGCTTTGAATTAGTGCCCTGAAGGGTATTTACATACTTTACCAAATCGGCTGTCTGGGCAAACAGAGATGCCGGCAATAACAAAAAAATTAAAAGTTGAACCTTCATAACTAAATTATATTATAACAGAAGATTGATATGATTAAGGTTGGGGAACATATTCATGTTTTCGGCCCATTGCAGCCAGGCTTTTGCACCATTTCAGCATACTGCCCGGGTAAATCATTCAGCTCTGTTTCGCCTTCCTTTTTATTAAAGCTCATCTGTTTTACATTCTGCTGTCAAATATAACGCCATTACAGACAATAGTCCTATCAACATACTGCCCGAAGGCAGCAGTTCAAATCTGCCTTATAAATGCAACAGTATCCCCATGTAACAGTCTTTCAATCTATAGATATTCTTATCGCATTACATATAAGCTCCGACTAATTACCTGTTCAATTTGCGATCCAACACTTTCATCCAATGGCCGCCTATCACGCTTCTTGCCTGGAAGCCCACCTGCTTACCATTGGTAGTTTCATACCAGTCTCCTAAAGGCACACGGGTAGGTGTTTCCAGCGCATATTTGTAAACAGGCTTTATCAGCGCTTCAAAATCGCTGTCATTACCTGTTAAACAGGCTGTCCACGCAATCCAGTCGCTTTTTGTATAGGTTTTACGGCTGTCCAGGGGCAGGCCAAAAGCTTGCTGCTTTTTCAGGTAATATGCCATTTCTTTTTCAAAAACTTCGCCAGGGAAAATATTGAATTGTAAAACTTTATCCCATACCATATTATACTTCTGGCTCCAAGTACCTTTTTTCTCAAAAGCCAGCGTATAGTGATCCCCGTCATCAGCTAATTTCATCCATTCGGGCACCATTTTCTTTGCAATACTGTGGTACTTTTCGTAAATGTTATTTTTACCCAGCATCTTTGCCAGCGTTGCATAACTCTCAATAGCCATAATGGCTTTTAAAGAAAGGTTCGCATTGCGTGCAAGATGCCCTGCAAAATCATCGGTACATAACTGGTTCGCAGGATCAAAACCATCTTTCACTAAGTAATCGGTCCATGTTGTTATGGTACCCCAGTGTTTTTTCGCGTATTCTGCATTACCTTCTACTTTTGCGATAGCGGCCGCCAGGATGATCATATTACCGGATTCTTCAACCGGCATATCTTCTCCATACACCTGCCCGTTAGCCAATGGATAGGTTCCTATATCATGCGCTGCAAAAGGCTTTTTCCATTTCCCGCTTTCGCTGTAATAAAAAATACCATTCATCATTCCTTTTTCCAGGTCAGGATTATATACAAGGAACAAAGGGGCAGAAGGGTACGTGAGGTCTACCGTGTTAATACAACCGTTACTGAAATTTTCTTTCGACAGCCAGAGCAGCTCTCCCTGCGGACTTTGCACCAGCTTGTGGGCCGAAACAGCCTGCCTGTAACTGATCTCACACAACCTGGCATATGCTTCTCCCCCGGCTTTTAAAGCATCGTTATAAATGGTTTTATCTACTTCGGTACATTTTTGCAGGATTGCATTATAGCCTGCGTTGGCATTAGCCAGTTGGTCTTCTATGCTGGAGTTATTCTCTTTATTCCACCACGGGCGCAGGTTCTTTCCAAAATATTGTATGGACCATATATCATCGTAGCCCAGCATAATTTTCCCGGAAGCCTGTGTGCTTTTGCCCATGTTAAGGATCGTAGCAAGCGATAGCTGTTTACCGGTTAGCTTTGCTGCCGCAGGTTTGCTGCCGCTCTTTGCAAAGGCACTCAACGCAACCGCCTCAGAATTGGACAGAAATTGAAGGCTGCTGGTGTTTTGCGGAACCGCCACATAAACGTAGCCCCAGTCTATACGCAGGTCATCGCCTTTCTTTGCCAGTACAGGCTGGGAAATGGTGCCAGCTTTCAGGATAGACAATCCTTTTGCGGCATACTTACTGGCGACCACTTCCTGGGCAGGCGTATTTACTGCCAGGTTAGAGGAAGTGTTCAGTAAAACCTCTACCGCATGCGCCATCCCGTTATTGGAACGGGCGTCAAAACTGATATAGGATACCGGCCTTGCCAGCAGATCCAGGTCGTTCAATACCAGTGGTGAGGTAAAGGTTACTTTCAGGTCAACCGGTCCGCAGGTAAAATCATAAATGGTCTGGCTGGCTTTTACTTCCACGTTTTTTTGAACAGCGCCGGCAACAGCTGCCGGTAAGGTTTTTCTTTCTTTCACCAGACCGAAATCAAGATGGCTGCCACCCGCTGTGTTTTTGACATGAACGGCTAATATATTTTTTCCTTTTTTCAGAACAGACGACGCATTCTTAACGGGCACATATATGTATTTATGCACCCAACCCTCTTTAGTATAGATCTGCTTTCCATTTAAATAAACCGTGATATTATCGTCATGATTCAATTTCAGATACAGATCTTCTTCTTCATTATTCAAGAGGGTAAACTCCCGGCGCACCCAAAGATCACCGGAGCTCCAGGCTGTTTTGGCAATACTCTTATCATCGCCAAAGGGAGCTGCGCCCTGCTTCCATTTACTGTCGTTATAACTGGTAGCATACCAGTCGCCTGCCGGCGCTGTTAGAGTATATTTTACACTGTAGGTTTTATCTTCCGATGCAGGAAGCAGTACATTATAGCTTTTTGCCTCCGCACCCAAGAAACGATATATTTTCCCGTCTACCTTTACGTAACCTACTAATGACTGATCAGCTCCTGTCCAGTGTTTGGTGGGTGATGCGTTCAACTCGTCAGTAAATGACCATATACTAAAATACGGATCGTGTGTAATTAAAGGATAGGCCGGCGCTTTACGCCCCTGACCATACCCCGTAAGAAAAGACAAACCAACTACTAAAAAAACCAGGGACTTAAAAAAACACTTCATCATTCAAAAAAAATTTTACTTTATAAATTGGGTTTTGTATTCATGGCTTTAATGGGATGAACCACAAACCTGCCTGCGGCAGGCAGGGGCGCTAAGGTACAAAGAACAAAAATCCTCAAAAAACAGTGAAAAAAAGCTGTAAGACGTCTCAATAATTAGTCAAAACAGTTCATTCTTCAAAATCCTTTTGAGTTGACAAAAAAAGGGAACAAGCCCTCGAACATTGAAAAAGAACAGGCGGCGCAGAGAGCGACAAAAATAATCGGGAAGCATTACAGGGCTCCCGCACCGGTATCATAATGCTACTTTACCCTTTCGTATATCTCCTGGCCGGCAGCGTTATTCAAAGTCCATTTCATTAAGAACGTATGCTCGTCTAAAAAAAGGAATACGACTTTTCCTTCTTTTACAGAGGGCGGAACTCCAATATGCCTGTTTAAATGCTCGGTATAAGTAGAATCGGAAGTGATTTCAATTTTCCCGTTTGAAAGCTCCGCGTACTTATTACCTGTATAAATAATGTGCCTGAAATTTCCATTGGCATCATAAATTTTAAAATCATTGGATCGGGGCGGTAAAAACTTATCACCGCCCGCAGGTGATTTTTGCATACTTATCTGCCATAGGCCTTCAAAGTTTTTGTTGGTTATCTTTTGTTTTTGTGCCATTGCATGTAACGAGCACATTAACACCGACATCGTTATTGCCAATAAAGAGGTTGCTTTTTTCATTCTGATTTAATTTACAAATAATTAATCCGATGCTTCTTCCCCATTTGCTGTTCTGCTTCCTACTTACCACTGTATTGCCTGATCTTCATCGGGTATCTGTGTATTGATCTTTCTTTCCATAATCAACGATCCGCGAACAGTATAATCGATGGAGCCATTGGTTACAGAGGTATAATCGGTAAAGTTGTAATCAATATTATTAATGGTAACATACCTGTGAACAAGATAAGGCTGAAGCGCATCTTTAACGTCTTCAACAGAAAAATAAATTTTTTGATTTACCTTAAACTTCATGGCAGGATTATCTGAGGTAAGCGTAACTTGTTTTGTCTGATTATTAAAATGGGCGTATATCTTATATTTTTTTCTATCCGTCTTATTTTCATCTACAGTACCGGCGTAGAAAAAGACGGTACTCTCATCCACAACATAACCCTGTATTTCGCTACTCACTATTGCTGCTCCACTTTCTTCGCCTTTTAGATACACTTTGAGCGCAGTACCGCTATACGTTCCCGAATAATCATTAAAAGGTATCACCCTCAATAATGCCTTTGCAAAATTTCTTCTGGGATTGGGCGTGTAATCGCCTGAGGGTTTTATTGTAAGCGGCAGCACCCATTTATCTACCAGGTCTATATCTTTAAGCGAGAAACCAATGGTTGTCAAACTGGTATTTTCTCCCTTTGGTATAAACACCGTTTCGGGAACTGTAAAATACTGGCTTACCAGCTCTTTATAATAGATGTCGGTTCTGTTTTGAAAATTTGTTTCATTAAAGGTACGCAGCGTATCAGGGTCTAACCCTATATGTACCGTTAAATCTTTGTCGTTATTAGTGGAGCCACTAACTATTACGGGTAATTGATAATTGACAATGCCGTTAGGATTGTAGCGGATATAAATAGGCGTAACGTTATCACCGTTTACAGGCGCTTTAAAGGATACATATTGCGTAAACTGTTCAGAAACCCAACTCTTATTACAGGCTATACATCCAAAAATAAACAGGATGGATAGTAATGCAGCTATCTTTTTCATTCGCGTAAATATTTTAATTATTTATAAGTTTGCCAGCCCGGGTTTTGCGTTAAACGGGCATCCCGCCTCAGTTCATCAATTGAAACAGGCCAGAAATACATTTTGGAAGCAAAGGTACTTTGAAGTGCAAAAGCGGCTACCGGCTTATGAAACAGGTCTCTTTGAGATTCGGTCATAAGCGTATTATAGCCATATATAGGAAGGCTTAGCTCAGTAGCGGCATCTTCCCATCTGCGCAAATCGTAATACCGTTGCTGCTCGCCCATCAATTCAATTTGCCGTTCACGTTTTATGGCTGTCCGTAACTGATCGCTGTTTGAATATACAGTACCGGAAAAATCGGGTACCCCGGCCCTGATCCTGATGGGCTTAATCCCTTTGCGTATTTCATTAAGATCCCTTGTGATGGTATAAGCGGTTGAACCATCCCAGCTGGGTATATTATGCGAGCTTTTTAATTCATTTAAAGATTCGGCATAGGCCAGTAATATATCTGCATAGCGAATTGCGGGCTCATATTTAGGTACAATTTTACTTAGGCTATTGCTTTGATAAGTATCCTGCGGGTTTACATATTTCATCACGCCGATACCGGTTCTCAGCCAGAACATGGTATTGGTATAACCGTTACCCGAGCCACGATAATAAAACACTTTCTGTCTCCTGTTCTTTTCCTCCGACTCATTGGTGAGGTGCCACACAGTGCCATTATAGGCCACTGAGGCATAAAACCTAGGTTCCCTGTTGGCAAATTGTAAGGATACGCCGGATGCGAGGGGTTTATATTTCCCGGCATCAACATCCTGCTGGGTCACATAGCCTTCTACCCGCTGGCTGCCATCCCCTCTTCCATACTCCAACCCTCTCCCCGGCACATCGGAGCCATTGTCCATATAATAAGCATCCACCTGCTTTAACGTTAAACCATGTGTGTTCCATCCGGAGGCTATACGTGGCAACTGGTGTGCCACCATCACATTAATACCTTCACTGGATTGGTTCTGCCCACGTGTGAAGATCAGTTCCGGGTTTGAAGAAGCCGGAACTTCGCCATCAAACAGGGCGCGATAAGAATCGAACGGATCTATATCAGCCCATCCATCGGGCCATGCCTTATCCGAAAACTCAGCGTTATAGGGAGGTTTTATGGTAGCAGGGTGAGTGATGGTACCCGATGCTTTATAGGGTGAAACAAACAGGGAATAAACACCCAACTGCATTACATCCTTTGCCGCAGCGGCTGCCCTGGCCCATTTTTGCTCATCGTAAGTAGCGGAAAGTAGCGGCGTTCCTTTATCATCCACCAGTTGTGCTTTATAATCCATACTCTTTTGACCTCCATTCATCAAGGGGCTGGCCGCATATAAAAATACTTTGGCACGGGTGGCCAACGCAGCGCCTTTGGTAGGCCGGGCTATTGCTAACTGGCCACGGCTCTGCGGCAGATCTTTGGCGGCAAGCGCCATTTCTTTGCCAATATATTCAGCGCATTGTTCATAAGAGTTCCTGGGTAAAGCCAGGTCTGAATAACTTTCTGTATAGTCAATTCCTTCCTCCGGAAGAATGGGGACTGGACCGTACTTTCTGAGTAAAAGCCAGTAACAATAAGCACGTAAAAACCGGGCCTGCGCTTTATAATCTGCTTTCATGTTCGCATCTATTACGGTAGACTGGTCTATATTTTGTATGAATATAGAGGCGCTCCTGATACCCTGGTAACATTGTGTCCAGGACTGCACATCGCCCTCATTGTAGTTACCCAAACTAAATTTGTTATAATTCAAAGAGCTGGCATTCTGTGGATCATACGCCCCATCCCTGTCCCCGTAATACATATCATCGGCAAAGTTGAATGGTTCGTAACCTTTACTCGCCACATCAGCATTGATACCGGTGATGTATGAGTAAGCGTTTGCCAGCCATTCTTCAATGTAATCTACATTATTAAATGATTTATCGAGGGTCATCCGATCTTTAAAATACTGATCGGCCTTCAAATATTTTTTGCAGGAAATGAATAGCGCCGCCACTACAATAAAAATGGATAGTGTTGTTATTTTTTTCATCAAAATACGTTTTATATTATAAACCGATTGTTAGTCCCAGAGTAACCGACTTGGCTAAAGGATAAGTTTCGCCCCTTGGATTTGTTGTTTCCGGATCCCATAATTTAAAAGGGGCCCAGGTTAACAGATTTGTGGCCAAACAATACACGCGCAAACTGCTCATGTGCATTTTATTGAGCATTTCTTTAGGAAGCGTATAGCCGACATCCACATTTTTAAGCCTTACATATGCTCCGTTACGCAGCCAATAGGTAGAAGCCCGGTAGTTATTGCCATTACCATTATAGCTTAACCGGGGATAGGGCGCATTGGGGTTTTCGGTTGCGGGATCGCCCGAAATATCCGCCGAGACCCACCTGTCTTCAACCATGCCCTTCAGGATGTTACCCCATTCGCCTTCGCTGAAAGCATAAACTGTTTTTCCATATATAAAGAAACTCGATTCTCCTGCCCCCTGCAACCGGAAGCCCATATCTAACCCTTTCCAGCTTACAGAAACGGCCGTGCCATATACTAAATTAGGGGTACTGGTAGAGCCAATGGCAACAACATCATCACCATTAATAACGCCATCTCCGTTTACGTCCTTGTACTTAATATCTCCGGGCTGATAAGCGCCAAATGTTTGGACGGGGCTGTTACGGATATCATCATAATCTTTAAACAGACCTAATGCAATCAAACCTTTTGTTTGATTAACCCGGTATCCTTTCTGCAGCTGGTAGGGATATACACTTTGCTGCTCATCCCGCTCCAGTATTTCATTTTTACTGTAAGTTATATTACCACGCAGGGTTACGTTTACCTTATTAAAATCATGTTTCACTGTAAAATTTCCGTCAAGGCCCGTAGAACGCACAGCGCCTACATTTGCCCTTGGTGTACTGGTAAGGCCCACATAACCGGGTAAGAAGTTTCTTGCCATATAAATACCTGTACGCTCATCCCTGAATACGTCAACCGTCATCGAAAATTTATCATGCCAAAGCGATAAGTCCAGGCCAAGGTCTTGCTTGGTAGCCACCTCCCAGGTTACATACGGCGATGCTACCTGCGTGTACCCTCTTCCTCCGAAACCTTTAACGCTCCCATATTCTGCCCATTGATAGCCGCCCAGTCCACCTCCGATAGTGTATAAATACGGGAACCTGTCACCTCCCAGGTTATCGTTACCTGCCTTGCCATAGGAATAACGAAGCTTGAAGAAATTGATCCACTTCAGGTTCTCCTTAATAAAATTTTCTTCGGCAATATTCCATGCCACCGAACCTGCGGGGAAAAAACCAAACTGGTGCCCGGGAGCAAAGTTTTCCGACCCGGTATAGCCGAAATTAAAGTTGGCGTAATATTTACTTTTCCAGTTATAGGATACCTGCCCTGCAAGCCCCTGGTTTTTCTTCGCAATACCGTTTTTAATATCGGCTCCCAGGTTTTGTGTAAATGTACTGGCTTCCTGCGTATATCTCGCGTCTACCCCTATATTATGACTGTTTTTTATAGTGCGGCTATAAGTGAGCAAAGCAATGAGGAACTCCCTGCGGCTGCCCTCAGAGTAACTGTTCTGAAACAGTTCGCTTGGGCCGGAGATGTTCCTGAGAACCAGGTTTCCATTAGCATCCCTGTACCGCTCTGCCTTCCATTGCTCCGGCCATTTTCGGCGTTCGATAGTGCTGTTGTTATAGGTGTCGTAACCAAAGCTGCCTTCAAATTTTAATCCTTTTGTTATAAAGTTCAGATCCTGGTTTAGCGTAACATTGGTTTGAATATTATTTTCCCATGTTTCATTAAAGCCGGTTTGAGTAGCCGCCACCCAGGGATTGGTTTGATTACCTGTGCCCACAGCAGGCACATATCCGTTGGAGTAATAAATGGGCGTGCGAATGGCAGTATAACCAAACAGCTCGCCCCACACATCATTATCTCCCAAACCGGGGCTGTTTCTTTTTCTTAAGGAACCTGATACGCCCAATTTCAATAACGTTGTTTTAGTTACATTCACATCGGTATTTAACCTATATGTCCATCTTTTAAAATCGGCATTCGTATTATAATCTTTTTTGATGGCATCATCGGTTTTATACATCCCTTTCTCATCCAGATAAGCACCGGATACAAAATACCGGGCTGTAGTACCACCCCCACTCAGGTTAAGATTGGCGTTGTAGGTCATAGCCCCGTCTTTTAGCAGTTTATCTTTCCAATCCACATTGGGATACAAATCAGGGTCCATGCCCAAACGAAATAATTCCAGTTCTACCGGACTATATATAGCAGGCCGGTTTCGTGTTATTTGCGCTTCATTAATTAAACTGGCGTAGGTATTTCCATCAACAAATTCGGGAGTGATGGTACGGGTATTGTAGGATGATTCTACTTTTCCGCTTATATTGGTTTTGCCAACGATTCCGCGTTTTGTGGTTATCAAAAGCACACCGTTTGCACCCTTGGATCCGTACATGGCCGTGGCAGAGGCATCTTTTAGTACAGAAAACGATTTAATATCGTCGATATTCACTTCATTAATATCTCTTTCAAATCCATCTATCAGTACCAGCGCGCTGCTGCTGGCTCCAAATGTAGAAATACCCCGAACCCAGAAATTGGATATGTCTTTTCCGGGCTGCCCGGAAGTTTGCATAGCTATAATTCCCGGCACATTACCCGCCAGCGAATTTACGATACTGGCACTTGGAGATGTTTTTTTGATGGCATCAATATCTACCGTAGTAATGGCGCCGGTTACGTTAATTTTTTTCTCAACACGGGTGGCTGTAACAACAATTTCGTCCATAGCCCTGTTAGTTGACTTTTGCAGCGAAACATTCACCGTATCCTTATCCGTTATCTGTACTTCCACCTGATCGTAGCCCACATACGAGAACAATAATTTATGATAGGGCTCCACCTTAATGGTGTACAACCCTTCTTTGGTTGAGAAGGTACCCAACCCGGCCGAGTTAATTACCGAGATGCTTACTCCCGGTAAAGGCTCGCCACTTTCCCTGTCGCTTACTTTTCCATGAACAGTCATCCGGTCGTTTTGAGAAAAAGCCGGCATTACGGTAAAAAGCAACCAGAAAAAAGCAAAAATTTTTCTCATCAGCGATTTATTCATAGCAATCATATTTTAGTTTTCTAATGAAATTTTTCTAACACAACGATTCATCCAATCGCCTACATAAAACACATGGTTTACTGAATCATAGGCTAAGCCTTCCGGCCGGTCGAACCTGGCTTCTGTGCGAAGCCCGCCATTAATAAGGCCATAAGGATTATTATTAATACTTGAACTGCCCCTTCCGGCATAAGTGGTTACTTTTCCTTCGGGTGTGAGTATCCTGATATCATGATTGTACATTTCGGTGAAATAAAAATCATACTGATCCTGTTTGCCTGCGTAGTCAGGGTTTTTTACAAATACGCCCTGGTATGGAGTATTTAACCTGGCCTGTGTACCTACTGCATCAACCCACCCATCTGAACGCGGTTGTCCACAAACTACATAGGGCATTGTAAAGGTTTTGTTAGTCCAGTCATAATCGGTTCTTAAGATATAATGCCGGTTGATAACAATGATATAAGCATAGTCCCCGCCTGGCGCTATATTTATATTAAATTCCCAGTCATTGTCCTGGATCTTGAACATCTCCTGGTAATCTTTAATACCCAAATCATTATTCGTCAAATACCGGGTCAGGTCAAACCTGTAAAACTGCCCCTTTTCATAGCTGTTAAAATACATTTCCCCGTTTACAGGATGAACAGCCGCTCCGTTACATTGCCTGTACGAGGTTAACACTTTCGGGTCTTTAAAACCACTTGCCCGGGATAATATGGAAGTGCTTTTTCCATTGGCATCGCCCTGGTCGTCGGCAATGATCATATAGTTTTTATCCAGCGAAAAGTCGATTGTCCTGATACGGTTCCAGCCACCCATACCTCTTGTAATGGGCGTAGTAACGGTTTTGTTTTTAAAATTCAGCAGCCTTACATCGCTACCGTCCTGCCCCATATATAACAGGTCGGGATCCTTAGGGTCGAAGACCAGCCATGAAGGATTATTAAAGCCTCCGCAATCATCGAAAGTGCCGTTTTTTGTATCGTAATTATCTCTTTCATCCTTTTTACCGGCCAGGGTGGTTACCACCATTCTTTTCTGGTAATTGAAAGCCTCTTTTGCCATCACAACCTCCTGCCCGGCCTGCGTTCCTACTTTTACCTGTATTTCACCGGTATAAGCCCTGTCGGGAACCAAACAGTATATGGCGTCAGGGTGCACACTAATTACCGTGGCCCGCCTGCCCCCAATGTTAACAGACACGATGGATGTGTCATTTCCAAAATTTTTCCCGTAAATCACGAGCTGCTGTCCGCTACCCCCTGTTTTAGGAAAGAAATCCGTTACAAGCACATCTGCAGTGGGATCGTAAGGCGTTCGGCTTTCATCCACAATATCTTTTTTCTTACATGCAACGCCCATAGCCATCACGGCCAGCAGGCCAAACAGCCACTTGAATAATAGTGAACCTGATTTTTTCATTTGTATCTGTTTTATATTTTCTAAAGTATTTTTTACAGGAAGAACTGTACCCTGCCGGGTTGCTTATGACTGCATCAAAATGATCTCAGGTTGCCCACCCTCAGGGATAGCGTGATCTTTTCCCCCGACAGGCAGCAAGTGCAATAGCAATCAATAACAAATAAAAAAAGGGTGTGCAAACAGCATCGCCGCTATTCTGTACAATCATATTACAGTAATTTTTTCAGCAGTATGTAATTTATTATTGGCCCGCAATCAAAATATAAACAGCTATCATGATCCGCTATTCAAACAATCATTATTTTTTTACACCTGCTCACATAACATTGTCTGGTTTTTATCAAGCTTATTTCAAGCAACAGGAAACAAAACTATATCTATTACGCTAAAACGTTTTTCCATTTTGTTCCAAAAATTCATCAATTTGTCCCACTTTTACACCAGTATTCAGATCTATGATTTGTCGTTATTCATTATTATTTGTTTGCTGCTTACACTTATCCATAAGTATGAGCCAACCTTACTATTTCCGCCACTACGAAGTGGAGAACGGTTTATCTAATAACGCTGTTATAACTGCTTTACAGGATAAATATGGTTTTGTATGGCTGGGCACCTCCGACGGATTAAGCCGGTTTGACGGGAACAGTTTTAAAGTGTATAAACATTTGGCGGGCGATCCGTACAGCCTGAAAAGTAATTCTGTTTACTGCCTCTATGAAGACAGCAAAGGATCGTTATGGGTAGGCACAGAAAAAGGTATTTCCCTGTATGATCCGGCTCACGACGCCTTCCGGCAGCCGGTGCCGGTGGACAATGGAACAGTACGAAGCATCTGCGATGACGCTGATGGCCGGCTTTGGTTTATACTGAAGGATGCGCTTTATTATTATGATCCGCAAAAAAGAAGGACTGTAAAAAAATATATACCGGGCATCACTTACGTTTCTGTAGTTTATAAAGATGCAAAAGAAGGTATCTGGATAGGTTCTGTTGACGGGAAAATTGTTTATTTACAGGGGAACCAGGCTACTGTATACAATGTATCAGCCAGACCCCAAAACAGTGTAGAGGCCATCCATGCCTTCAAAGACAACCAATTACTGATAGGCACTTCTAAGGAGGGACTGCTGGAATTTGACAGATCTCAAAAAACTATCAAGCACCTTATCAATGGCAAAGAAAAAGCGGCAAATATTTTCGTACGAAATATATTGCAGGTTTCGGACAGCAGTTTTTTTATAAGTACCGAAAACGGCCTGTATATATATAATCCTGTTAACAGCAGCTACAGGCATTTACTGAAAACATCTTTGAATCCGTTCTCACTTTCGGACAATGCGCTCTATGCCTTATGTAAGGACAGTGAAGGCGGTATATGGATAGGGTCTTATTTTGGAGGTGTAAACTATCTGCCCCACTCCCCTTTAATTTTTGAAAAACACATCCCTACTTCCGATCCTAATTCTTTAAGCGGCAATGCGGTGAGGGAGATCACAAAAGACCGGTACGGGAATATATGGATCGGTTCAGAAGACGGAGGACTTACCCTGTTGGATCCTGCAAAAAATGCATTTAAAAAATACAAACCCGACCGGCTGAACCGCTTATCAAGCTCGAATATACATGGCTTGCTGGCTATAGGGCACCAACTGCTGATAGGAACCTTTGAGAGAGGACTTGACATAATGGATATACCGGAAAAAAAAGTAGTCAGGCATTTTAATGCAGGCAGCGGCCCATACGACCTGAAGAGCAATTTTATAAATAAAATATTTCAATCATCCGGTGGAGAGATATGGATATGTACTGCTCACGGTGTTTTCAGGTTCGATATAAAGCAGGGGCGATTTTACCGGCAGCAGGCATTACCGGCGAATGTATTTTACTCTGCTATTGCAGAGGATAGCACCGGCACTTTATGGATAGGCTCTCATAATAAAGGAGTGTTTTATTTTAATAAGAACCATACAGGAAGCCTAATCCTGCCTACAGATAAAAAAAATATACTCCGTAATACCCGCATACTTTACCTGATGCCTGATACAAACAACCAGCTCTGGGTATGTACTATAGACGGATTGTTCTGCATCAATTTAAATAATAAAAATTATAAGTATTACAATAGTGAGCAGGGATTGCCCAGCGATATTGTTTACGCTATTGTAAAAGACAACCTGGGTAATTACTGGATACCAACCTCACAGGGCCTGGCCTGGCTTGATAAGCAAACCCATCAAATAAGAGTGTTCAGACAAAATAATGGCCTGCTTAACAATCAGTTTAATTATCAGTCAGTATACAAAAATGAAAATGGCGATATTTATTCAGGCAGTATTAAAGGGCTTATAAAATTTAATCCGGCCTTTTTTCATACCACCGAGTATATACCCCCGTTATATATAACAAAACTACAGCTTCCGCGTACTAATTCGGCACCACAAGCCGGCTTTACCAATGACATACCCCTGCTTACAAAAAAGCAGATCGAACTTACATATGATCAGGCAACATTCAATATTGAATTTGCAGCTCTGGAATTTACGGATCCCTTAAACATATTATATACCTATAAAATAAATAACAGCAACTGGTACCAGGTGGGTAATACCCGGAAAATAACATTCGCCAATCTTTCGCCAGGCACATATGATATTACCATCAGATCTACGAATGGTGCAGGCACATGGATGCCGAATGAAAAAACCATAACCATTAAAATACTACCCCCGCTTTGGAAATCGCCTGCAGCCTATTTACTGTATGCAGCGGTCATTATAGCAATTGTCCTGATTTCTTTCAGGTATTATGTAAAGCGTCAAAAGGAAAAGCAACGCTACAAAATGGATATTTTTGCGCTGAATAAGGAGAAAGAACTCTATCAGGCAAAAATGGAATTTTTCACCAATATCACTCATGAAATAAAAACACCGCTTACATTAATAAAAGTGCCGCTTGAAACCATAAGTAAGAGCGCTAATGAAATACCACAATTTCAAAAGCATTTACAAATAATGAATAGCAATGCAGAGCGCCTGTTCGAACTAACCAACCAGCTATTAGATTTCAGGAAAACAGAAACAGAACATTACCAGCTTTATTTTTCAGAAACAGACCTAAATCAAATAATAACCGATACCTGGGGCCGGTTTACACCTGCAATGGAGCAGAAAAAGATAAAACACAGCCTGATAACAGTAGCGCATCCCGTCATTGTCTGGGGAGATAAAGATGCTCTAACTAAAATACTAAGCAACCTTGTGGACAACGCCATCAAATACTGCGATGCTCAAGTGATCTTTAAAATCGAAGTGCCAGGGCAGCAGGATGTAAAAATAATAGTAATGAATGACGGACCTGTTGTACCATTAGAATCAAGGAGCAAGATGTTTGATCCCTTCATAAGGCTGAATATAAAAAATACTTCGGGATCGGGCATAGGCCTGTCATTGGCCAGATCGCTTACTGAACTTCATAAAGGAATGCTGATATACTCCACTACAAATAATTTTAATACTTTTGAATTAACATTGCCATATATAACAATATGTGAAACTAAAAATTAACTGATGGAAGAAAAGAGAACCGTATTAATAATTGATGACAACGAGGATATGCTTTTTATTTTATCAGACGGGTTAAAAGATCATTGCCGTACAATATGTATATCTGATAGTAAAGATGCCCTGAACGAATTGCAAAAAAATGAGGTTGATTTTGTGATATGTGATGTGATGATGCCAGAGCCGAATGGCTTTCAGGTATGCGAATCCATCAAATCTAATTTTGAATTTAGCCATATACCGGTTATACTGCTTACAGCGAAGAATACGTTACAATCAAAAATAGAAGGGTTAGATGCCGGCGCAGATGTGTACATTGAAAAACCATTTTCAATGGAGTTCCTGCTTGCTCAAATAAACAGCCTGCTAAAAAACAGGGAAAAAGTAAAAAAGCATTTTGCACAATCGCCAACCGCACATATTACCAGCGTTGCCCATACAGCAACCGATAAAGCTTTTCTTGAAGTACTGGAGACTCATATCAATGAAAACATTACCAATCCTGATTTAGACGTGGTATTACTGGCAAAGTGTATGCACATGAGCCGGACTAATCTTTATAGAAAGATCAGCTCTATCTCTGACATGTCTCCGGCCGAAATGATCAATGTTACACGCCTGAAAAAGGCGGTTGAATTACTTTCGGGCAGATCGCTCCGGCTAAATGAAGTGGCTTATAGCGTGGGTTACAACTCTTTAACACAATTAAGCAGAAATTTCCAAAAGCATTTTAATATGACTCCTTCCGAATATGTAAGAACACGGCATCATTCTAATTAGTCAACACAAATGAAAAAAGGAAACAATCTTTTATAGCATATAATACTTAAATGCCTATTTTTTCTTTTTGATTGAAGCACGTATTTTTTTTACAAAATCAAGGGAAACTTCAGCAGCGCTTGCCGCCTGTTCGTCATTAAAGCCAAATTTACCAATCAGATTGGTAATAATCTCTGCCTTACCTTTAACTTCGCCTTTAGCTTCGCCGCGCTCTTCCGCAGTTTTCAATACGGAGTACTCTGTCCATTTACCAAAAGGTCTTTTTCGTACAACATATATTCCTCCTTTTTTAAATTGGCTACTTCAGAAATCTGGAACAGCTTCTGAAATATCTTCTTATGCAAAATTACCGGAATTTTTTCCATTTTCCCCATATTCCGGGGCACGTACAACCAGCGCTCCAGGTCGGTTTTAATTTGCTTCAGGGGCAGGTTAAAATTAGGCAGTTCTAAGAATATAAATCCCAATTTTTATAAAATGCATGCCCGGTTTTTTCCTCTGCCAGCCTTACCCTGTGCAGGTATTTATCAGGTGCGGTGTTGTCAAAATTAAAGTCCATCAGGCCAATAAAATACACCTCTTTTAATTCAAAATCCCAGGTCTTACTTCCTTTTGGCCCCTGCTCATACAATTTACTGGAAGTATAAAAAACGGCCCGGTCGGTAAAAAATTTCTGTTCGGCCCGCTGCATTTCAATGATAAAAGTTGCACCATCAGCGCGAGTGCAGGTAAGGTCAAAAATGGTTTTGCGGTAATGCTTTGCCGGAGAGCTGTTTTCCTGTGGATTATATACCAGGTCGCGTATTACTTTACGCCCTTTAAACAGCTCATTTAAAAAAGCAATTAGCAGGTCTTTATTAGGTTCAGAGCCAAATATTTTCTTAAATCCGAAATCGGTAAGTGACCAGGATAGAAGCTTTGCTGCCAAATTCAAACTTCTTATGCTCCTTTCCTTTTGTGTAACACTTTACTTCCGGCTCATGTAAACTATAGATCTTACTACGGTCACTTCGCTTTTGTTGTAATACTTTATGATAAATATCAAGTTGATGCTGGTAGCGCTCTAATGCAGATTCAGCAAGCTTTCTGCATAACTCCCGCTGTAAACGACCTGCGATGGTCTTGATCTTCTTACGCGCCTTTCTGACCTGCGCACTTCCTTGCTTTGTATGCTGAAAACGAAGCAGGACATTTAATCTCTTCAATGTAAACCTGTAACTCTGACGCAGTACTATACCCTCCTTTCGGGCAATACCAATACACTTCTTTATACTCTTTTGGTGCAGTTTAGTATCTGTAGGACAGGCAATGTTCTTTTCCTGGACCGTCGTGTCAACACTTAACGTATCATCATTGCTGTCTTTATCGTTTACCCGTATGCTTTCTTTAAAGATCAACTCCATACCCTCTGAACCAATACGTTTGCGAAACTCTACCAACTCGGTGGCGCTACATGGTAAGCCCGGAGTAAATGTCATGCACCCGCTAAAGTACTGAAAGTACAGATTCTCTGACCAATACAATACTATGTCCTCATCGCTGAGATTACGAAGTTGTTTGAGTATCAGCAAGGATACCATCAATCTGATGGGCTTTGCAGGTTTACCGATGCGCTGGCTGTAATGCCTGGAAAAACTTTCCTCGAACAGGTGCCAATTTATTTTGTCAGCTAATAATACCAGCAGATGCTGTTGATCAATAATACCCACCAGACTGGAAAACATGCTGGACTGCGGTGTGGTGATGGGTTTTCTGTACATGAAATCTGCAAGATTTTAGACTCAATTTACTTGTTTATTGAAAACTTTGACACCACTTTTTAAACTATAACTCAACACCAACAATATTTATAGACTTTTTAAGGGACAACTAATTAGCCTCTACATTATAGAGCCAGGTGATCACTTATTGTGTAAAAAACAGGGGAAATCGATACCGATACGATTAGCGGCAATCATCTTTAAGATGATCGCTCCAGCGTAACGGGAGGTGGAGCTGAATTATAAATGATCGACTAGAGCATCTTATTCTCATAAGCCCATTTGATGAGCGTTAACGCATTTGTTGTACCGGTTTTACGAAGAATATTTTTACGATGTGTTTCCACCGTACGGATAGAAATGCATAGCTGAGTAGCGATTTCTTTATTCGAAAAATCTTTTTCCATCAGCTGAATAATTTGTCTTTCGCGCGGCGTAATACCCGTTTCAATAATGAAATGCTGCGATCTCCTGTATTTTAAGCGTTCTTCCTGCACCGACGCGTCAAAATAGGTGCCACCATCATATACCGTTTCTATAGCAGTAACTAATTCATTGATGCCACATTGTTTTAAAAGATAGGCGTCGATAAAAGGTGCCATCTTTTCTACCTGTTCGCCCTTCCCATCCATGCTCAAAGCGATAATGCGGATATTGGGGAAAATACCTCTGACAGTTTGCGCTAGTTCAGCACCGTTCATTCCCGGCATCATGATATCGGTAAGTAAAATATCTATTTCGTTACTTTTTAGTATATCCATCATTTGACTTCCGGAAATAGCTGTCGCTGCTATTTCTATGTGCGGATAGTTTCTGAGCGCAGCAGACAGACCGTCAATGACGATTTGGTGATCGTCAGTAATAGCAATTTTTATTTTAACTGATTGGTTCATAATATATGGGTATATAAACTGCCACAACAGTACCGCTCTTATCCGGGTTCACATGATTCCACTCTACGCTTCCGTGTAAGTATTGTACCCGTGACCGGATATTTTGCATACCAATGCCCTCTTTATCTTCCTGGCTATTCTGATCGAAGCCGATACCATTATCTTCTATCATAACGGCAATATTTTGCTCCTCTTTGTTGATTGAAATGTAAAGCTCGGTGGCTTGGGAATGGCGCACCACATTACTTACGCATTCCTGTATGATGCGATATACTATTAATTCCGTTGTTTTGTCTAGAGAAATGTCATACTCTTCTGCTGATAAACTGACAAAAAAATGTTGTTGGTTGATGGTGCTTATCATAGACCTGATGGCAGGTATTAAACCTTTTTGAAATAAAATATCAGGCATCATATTGTGACTGATCTGTCTTATCTCAGCACAACTATTGCCTATCAACTGTGTGGTGGTACGTAACAACGTTGCATTTTCGCTGTCAAAAGATTCGATTTGTGGGTGTACCGCCTGCAGATTGAGCCAGGCGGCTGTTAGCGTTTGCCCCACGCCATCGTGAAGATCTGCCGCAATCCGTTTTCGTTCCGTCTCTTCAGCAATCAATATTTTACCGGCTGACTCTTTGTCGCGCGCAAAGAGCGCTTCCCTGTATATTTTTTCCTTTCTTTCCTTGTTTCTTTTGTTAGCGAAATACACCATACTTAACAGAAGAATACTGCAAATACTAATCAACCAGATACTTGTGTTTTTCTGTTTTAACTGGAGGCGTTGTAGCTTTATTTCATCCTCTTTTTTTTCGGTTTCATATACCGCTTTCCATTCAGCAACCGCAGTTTCTCTTTTCAAATTGATAATGCTGTCTTTAATGCGGCTATAAGCAGATTCAGCATTCAGTGCTTTCTCAAATTCTCCTCTCTTCGCATAAACCTGAGACAAACTCTGATAACTTGAAAGTACACCATTTCGATAGCCAACACTATTTGCTAAATTGATTGCATGCTTTAAAAACAGCTCCGCCTTTTTACTATTACCATACATCCGTTCCAATTCGCCAAGGTTCAGCCAGGTATCCGACATTTGTTTTCTGTTACCTAAAGAGGAATCTATTAGAAGTGACTTGCTAAAGTAATACCGGGCACTATCAGGACGATTACTGTACATAAAACAATTAGCTTTATTATCCAGAAAAGTACTTTCAGTCGCCCGGTTTTTGATCTTTTTGGAAATGGCAATGCCCTCTTCATCCAGGATCAAAGCACTATCTATAGCACCGCTCATGCCCTGAACGTTTGCCAGTGCGTGTAACGCGAGCAGATAGCCTATATTGTCTTTATTATTGGCTGAGAAGGTTAAAGCATGCCGCAAATGAGTGGAAGCCTGTTTCAGGTCGTTTTGCAACTGGAATACCTGTGCAATATTGGCATATATACCGGGAGTGATCACTGAATCAGACCTGTAGTAAGCTAAAGCTTTTGAAAATAACGTAAGGGCCTCAGGATATTCCCCGAGATTTTTAGATGCATGAGCGAGGCCGATATATGACATACCAATCAATGAGGAATCATTTATTTTGGATGCAAGTTTTAAGGCATTGCCATACTCATATTTCGAACGGGGATAACCACTGGTACACCCGTAATATATGCTCATATAAATATCGGCTAAAGTCTTTTCCTGCTTCGTTCCGTTGCGTAGTTTTTTAGCGGCGCTAAGGATAGAATCCGGCGGAGTGCTGTTGTTGGGAAAGTCACTATGCATCCGCCGCCTGGTAGCTTTATCTTCACAACCGGATATCAGCATTATTGCAAAAAAAGCATTGATATAAAAGCGATAACCCATAGATGTACAAATTAATTATAATTCTGCTATATTTTGATAATTGCCTGACAATCCGATATAATTATTTGCAGAGGATTCTTGCAATATTTGTAGTAACACGCTGTCTAAACCAGGCCTGGATTTTGGGTCTTATTCATCCTCCAGCCTCCAGCCTTCATCTTAAAATATATCAGACAACAAATTTACTCTGGCCAGGCATGGATATACTACCGTCCATACGGTATATTTTGCCTGCAGTAGCTACCGGCAGCTAAAATACCGTAACAAGGGTATTGGAAGGTATCTTTTCACTGCCCACTTTTGCTACTTAATAACATACTAAAATGAAAAAGCAATTATTTTCTATTTTAATCCTTGGCGGACTACTTACCACAGCAATACAACTCAGCAGCTGTAAAAAGGATGATACTACAACGACACCCAATAGTAGTAACCTCTCCAAAGGAAAGTCTGCTGTGACTGCCGCTATATCCGGAGCACACAATGCTGAATATAAATCAGCAGAAACGATGAGTACGGTTATAAAGCAAGGCTTTATAAGCATTAATTCTTCAGCTTCCGGCGCGCTTACCGGCGGAGCGCTGGCTGAGCAGTTTATAATTTACCTGCCCTTAAATATAAAAGTCGGCTCCTTTAATAGCAAAGACTTTCCCAGCGCAGACCCGGCCAAGTTTACCTATACGATACTGAATACCGCCGGTGCTAAAGGTTATACTTCTGGGGCAGATGGAACTTCGGTGAATTTCAACATTACCAAATCTACCACCGAAGAAGTAGAAGGCACTTTCGACGGCACAATGGGGGAAGAGGAAACGCATAAAAGCATTAAAGTAAAAGGGTCTTTTGCCGCAAAATACTAATCGGCCCCGGGCTCATTAAGTTACACTCTTACTCAAAAAGAGCTTTTAGTTTGAGCAATTTAAATACTGCATCAACTTTCAGGTTGACACATTTTTTCTAATCTTTTTTGACATAAGTCGATGTGAATATATCACCCGTTCAACTTCATATTCAACAGCAAAAAAGATCTGTCATAAAGGACATTATTGTAACAGAAATCATTAAAAGTGCTTCGATGATCATTATCGTCGATATAAATAAGCATACAGCTTGGGCACTCTCTTAACTCAATTGACCTTTCTTTTTTAACCTGCCGCTGCACTCCGGGAGTTTCAACAAAGGGCGCAACGTTTAAGCATTGTAATAGGATAAACCGCAGCCATCATTATCTCGTAACAGATTTTAAAAGATCATCATCAATTTATTAAACCCCAAACCAATGTACACAGTCAGTCAAAAATGGTGGATGCTGTTAGGTATAACTATTCTTGGTCAGTTTAGCAGCTACGCGCAAAACACCAGAGGAACCGGGGCTACCTTTAATGCAAGCACTATTTCAGCCACACCACAAAAAGTATTGTTATCTACCAGAAGTTTCCGCGGCTTATCTCCATCTTACTCGCTGGAGCAGTATTGCCCTACGCCAGCTGATCAGGGGAACCATGGCACCTGTGTAGCTTTTGCCAATGCGCACGGGGTAGCAACAATCTTGTACGCTAAAACACATGCTATAACAGATAGAAACATTATCAACAAATATGCTTTTTCTGCATCTTATTTATACGAGCAGATAAAATCGCCTGACGACAAGGACTGCCAGAACGGGAGTGATCCTATTAATGCACTGGTAAAAATGATCACAGGCGGTGATCCTTTTCAAACGACAGTACCTTATCAATGCAACACATCTATAACCGAGGCTGCTAAGACGGAGGCCATTCGTTACAAAATAAAAGATGCGGCTATTTTATTTGCAGGGAAAGGAATGATGGAAGGCGATAAGTATGTGCTTGCCAAAGAAGACCTGATTGCAGTCACCAAAAAAGCCTTGCTGGAGGGATCACCTGTTTCTACTGGCTGGCATTTGCCCAAAAGTTTCTTTGATATCAAAACGGCTGTATGGAACACGAGCAGCGACGACCAGTTGAGCGATTGGAAACATAATGGACATGCCATGGTAGTGATTGGATATGACGATGGCAAATATGACGGCGCCTTCAGGGTACTCAACAGCTGGGGCACGGGTTGGGCCGATAAAGGATTGGTTTGGGTAAAATATGATGATTATGCTAAATGGTGTGTGCTGGCCATGCAGGTATTTGGCGATCCGCTGACACCAGCGCCAGCGGAAAACAAACCGGCTCCCGGACCCGCACCAAAACCCAAACCTGTTGAAAAAAAATTTGCTTTAAGTGGCCATGTGGCCTTTACCCTCAATACAGGTGAAGACATGCCTATCAAACAAACCTCCACGCGCAACCTGGAAGTCGATGATGATCAGCCTGCCGCTGAAGAAGATTTGGTAGCATACACCATGGCCAGCAGTTATCCCAGTGGTACCGCCTTTCGTTTTTACATCGATACAGACAATGAAGCTTATGTTTATGCCTTTGCAACCGATCTTTCCGGAAAGGTGAATCTGATCCTTCCTTTTGACGATATGGTATCCACCCATATTGGCGCAAATAGCAGTATTGCCTTCCCTTCCGATAAAAAAGTAGTACGTCTTGACAACAATAAAGGAACGGATTATCTGCTCATTCTCTATTCGGCCGAAAAACTGGACGCAAAAAAGATAGCAGTGGAAATGAGCGGGCTTACCGGTGCGCTGAGTACAAAGATCAAAAAAGTACTGGGCAATAAACTCATGGACAAATCGATCATTAAATATCAACCTGAAAAAGTTGGCTTTAGCGTCAACGGAACAGCTACCAGAAACCTGACTGTTACTGATGACGATACCCAGACAACCTATAGCGGAGGCAATGTGGTTCCGCTGATGGTTGAAATCAAACACCATTAACCAACGGCTCTACCAGTCACCTTAAAATACAATAAGCAAAGGCTCATGAAAAAATTGGTATATGTCCTGGTGCTGAGCTGCGCGGTATCAGTCTGCTTTTCGCAGCCAGAGAAGATCGTTGTACCCAATGGACACTCGCTTGCAATCATGCAGGTGGTACTTGATGAGCAGCAAAAGTATCTGTACAGTTCCGAAGATGAAAAGATCATCATGTGGGATGCTGCCACCGGGCGGCAACTGTATACTTTTCCAGCGGGTAAATTAAAAGCTATGGCCATTTCACATGCGGGAGATAAACTGATCTACTCTACCGATCATGAGCTCTGTTGTTATTCTACGCTCAATGGTAAAAAGCTCTGGTCAGTAAACTATCTCAATTATCACACGGGTACACTCGTTTTCACTCCTGACGACAGCCGCGTATTGATTAACGATGAAAAAGGTATCAAATGGTTTAATACGTTATCGGGCAATAGCGACTTTTTAAACGGCCATGTATTTAGCAATAGTTTTTACGCACTAAGTTATGCCAACCAGGGAAATGATTTTATACTGTGGAACGACTTTGGCTGGCAGATCAGAAATGTGCAAACCGGAGAGGTAAAGTTTAAGAAAGCATTTGAGAAAGAAGCAATAGAAACCTGGTATTTAAAACAAAACGGATTAATAGCCAGCGCTGTGAATGGAGAAGGAATTACTTCAATCACGCGCTTCCAAAACATTAATACGGGAGCGCTTCTCAAAACAGTAAATGCATCATCGGGAGTGAATAACCTGACTTTGATACCTTCTGTGAATGACGAAAAATTTCTTTTTTTCGAAGGTTATGACCGAACTGCAAAAGTGCAATTATACAATGGCTCCGACTTTCGGGTCGAAAAAAGCTTCGGAAATTTCAGCCCCGTAAAATATCAACAAGTAACACAAGGATATTTATTAGGTAAGCAAAACAAGGTGTTTCTGGCATCCTATTCTGATCTCTCCCTGCGCGAACTGGCAAGTGGCAAAGTAACCGGTCTCTTCAAAAGAACGGTGGCCAAACTAGGGTTCAATGTATTTAGCTCGATGGAATATAATGCCATTACCGGTAAACTGAACATTATATGTGATGATAGCGTTCTCAAACGTATCGACCTGATTCGAATGAGAGCTGACCGCAGTGTCGATATTAAAACCAATGTAGAAAATGTAGCCATTAGTTCTACCGGGGACACTATCGTTGTTATGGACTATAACAAAAGTTACGTAAAGAATATTGCGACCGGCAAAATGCTCAAGCCCGACGGAAAGATCAGATCAACAGAATCAGATAGGGATCTTTACAGTATCAGCGCAGATGGAATGTATGCGTATTATCCTGACCGTTCTGAAAAAAACCATGACAAGAACGCTTTGTACCGCTGGAACCTGACCACCAACACAAAAGAAGAAATTTTTCGATATAATTATATCGTCAACTATCAATATTCTCCTGACAAAAAATTGCTGAGTGCAACAGTCAAAACAGACGATATATGGAAGCTCATCGTGGTGGATCTGCATGCAAAAAAGATATTATTCTCGAAAGACATTTCATCTGCTGAGCACCGGCTGGTACAGATTTCCTTCGATGGTAAAAGCCTTTTGCTTGCAGGAAACGAAGAGGCCATCATTTATAGCATACCGGGAGGCAATATCCTCTCCAGTGTTAAATCTGTTCATCTTTTTGGAAACCTAACAGCATCAGGAGACCTGTCGATGATTGTAAACGGAACTACCAACGGCGAGCTTATTGCCTATCATCTCAACGGTGAAAAAAAATATACGATAAAAGCCCATAACAGCGGTATACGAAAGGTGCTATTTTCACCTGACAATAAGATCATTTACTCCGTAGCGCAGGACCAAACCATCAAAATATGGCAGGCTGATACCGGGCGCCTGTTGGGCACTCTTTTTCTGTTTAATGATGGCAACGATTATGTATTCGCCGATGAAGCAGGGCGTTTTGAAGGAACAACAGACGGCATTCGCAAACTATACTTTGTAAAAGACCGGAACGTTATACCGATAGAACTGGTATATGAAAAGTATTACACCCCCAATTTATATCAGCGACTGGTAAATGGCGAAGTTTTTGACCCGATGCCTGCTGATGATCTCAAAGCCGCGCCTACCGTCACTATCGCTTATGCAGAAAAGCAAAGAAACCTGGAAGTTGGCGATGATATACCTGCTTATACCAATACCACCGGCAGCGCTGAAATTACGGTTACTGCTACTGCCCCCGATGATCAGGTAGACGAGATCCGTGTGTTTCATAATGGAAAGATCGTTACACTAACCACCAGAAACCTGATTGTGGCTGATGATGCAAAAAAAGAAACCGTTAGGAAATACAACTTATCCCTGTTGCCGGGCAATAATACAGTACGTGCCATTGCCCTTAATTCGCAGAGAACGGAAAGTACACCTGACGACATATTGATCCGGTATCAATCTCCGGAAACAACAAGCAACACAACACCTGTTGTATCACAAGACAAGACTGTTACCGCCAAAATCGACAGGCAGGCAACCCTGCACCTGGTGGTGGTAGGCATCAACAGTTATAAAAACCCCAGGATGAGTCTCAACTATGCCATGGCCGATGCCACCGCTGTAAAGGAGGAAGTTGAGAAAGATGCCACCACTATTCTTTCTACGGTAAAAACCCACTTTGTGACAGATGGCGCAGCAGATAAGAAAGGAATTATTACAGCCATGGAAGCGGTAAAACGCAATGCACAGCCCAGGGATGTGTTTATTTTTTACTATGCCGGCCATGGCGTCATCGCCGGAGACAATCAGCAATTTTACCTGGTACCCAACGATGTTACCGATCTGAAGCATGTGGATGATGCACTAAAGTCTTCGGGCATCAGTGCAAAGGAATTGCAGCAATACGCTATTGATATCCCCGCTCAAAAACAGTTATTCATTCTGGACGCCTGCCAGAGCGCAGGCGCCTTTTCCGAAATGCTTAAGGCTGACGGAACCCAGCAAAGAGATATTGCCGTAGTAGCGAGAAGCACAGGTACACACTGGATGGCGGCAAGTGGCGCCCAGCAATTCGCTAATGAGTTTGCTACACTTGGACATGGAGCATTCACTTACGTGCTACTGAAAGCCCTTCAGGGGGAAGCCAAACGTGAGAAAATGATCACGGTGAACAGCGTGAAAGATTATATGCAAACCGGTGTTCCCGAGCTAATGAAAAAATATAACGGTTCGCAGCAAACCCCTGCCAGCTATGGCTTTGGCAACGACTTCCCTATCGAATTTATTAAAGAATAATGATGAAGAAACTACTTATATTATTTTTCAGCTGGGTTAGCATGAATGCCTTTTGCCAAAAAGTAACGCTCTCCGTACCTAGCGGTCATAGTGAAGGTATTGACAAGGTGGCTACATCTAACAATGGCAGGTATGTAGCTTCCATGGCCTACAAAACAGCTATTCTTTGGGATTTGGCGAGCAACAAAAAGCTGTATGAAATAAATTTCGATATCAGCCTATTTGCATCTGAAGTAAACTCACTGTCGATCACGGATGAGCCGGACAAAATAGTAGCCTGTACCAATGATGGTTTATACTGTTATAATGTAAAAGAAGGAAAGGAGATCTTTAGGGAAGGCCGTATCACTTCCGGTGCGGCGTTAAGCGCTGATGGAACTGCCATTTATGCAATGAACTCCCCCTACTTTTATGTATTAGAGGCTAGTACCGGAAAAAAAATAAAAACGATAACCGAAGTTACCAACAGTGCTGCTAGACAATGTCAGTTCTATGATATAGGAAACCACCAGGTGCTGATTCTTTATTACTTTGGCTGGAGTATTGTAGATATCGTATCAGGCGAGGTGCTGTTGAAAGAAGAGTTCGGAGATATCTACTCTCTTAAGATGAAACAGTTTGCATACAATGCTTCTGACAATACCGTGATGGGGATGCGCAATGACTCCCTGATTGTATATGATGTTAAAACAGCAAACATTGTACGAGCCCAATTGCCGGTATACGACCCTTCCGGCTTCTGCCTGATCCCTAATAACCAGCTGGTGCTCTTCGCCACCAACTATAAGGCGAAAAGTAAAGTTATTGAAGTATTACAATTACCCTCTTTCAACGCTATTAAAACAGTTACACAGCCAGAGTCTGAAGTAATTCAATCCATTTATTATGGCAATCAGGTAGCTGCCCTTCCCGGTACCGGGAAAGTGTTTTACAATAACGGTAAAGAATTATTTCTTTTCGACGTAGCATCGGGTAAGTATGAGTCACGATTCAATAACAAAGTAACCGACTTCAAGAACTACTATTACTATCCATCTTTAAGCCAGCGGCTGCAGCCTGACAATAGCCTGACGATTGCTTCCAACGATTGGGGCTTGAGGAAATTCGATCTGGAAACCTTAAAGCCAGAAGATTATATTCAGACTATGAAAAATCTGATCGTCAGCGCCGATGGCAAGCTGGCGGTTTCACTGGATGCCAAAGCCACGTTGATCAATGCGCAAACAGGCCAATTCATAAAAACCATTCCGCTACCACTCTCTGTTGATGTTAGGATTACGCGTTTCTTTTTCAATTCAACTAACAGCAAACTGATTTTTACCGATGATTCAAAAGGAAACCTGATGTCGATTGACCTGACCACCGGCGCGACCACAAAACTCGCAACCCTCGGCGAGCTGATATCTGAGACATCTGCCAGTTTTGATGGTAAATATCTTGCTGGCATCGTTAGTAAAAGTAACATTAACTATTTGGTTGTTTATAATGTTGATACCAAAGCAACAGTGTTCAGCAAGCGCATCTGTGATCCATATAAGGACAGCGATTGTCCGGGCCGTATCAGCTTTATTAACGACAGTTACTACCTATTCATGAGTGGAGGTGAAAGTATGCATATCTATAAGGCAGATGATGCGGCCTACACTTCCAGTTTTAAAGTGCCTCATCATAATCCCTTTTTACTATTAGGTGGGGATATTAAAAATAATATTATTGCCATAGGTGAAGTGGGCGAGTTTCAGGCGGGCACTTATAATATACAGCTGATCACTAAAGAGGGAAAGGTTTTGAAAGAGCTACAAGCAGTGAACAACGCCGCCTTTTTAAAAGCTTCATTTACCAAAGACAATAAGGTGATGTTTACACCTACCACCCAAAAAGGCGTACAGGTATGGAATGTAGAAACCGGTGAGCTATTAGGCACTTATTATTTCATCGAAAACACAAAAGAATACATTTTTGTTACTCCGGAAGGATTGTTTGATGGAAGCGATGCAGGCATGAGGGAATTGTATTTTGTGAAGAATGGCAAACCCATCGTGCTTGAAAAAATGTATGAGCAGTATTACACACCCAATGTGCTCCGTCGCAAACTTTACGGAGAGAAGTTTGCACCAATTCCGGTCGACCAGCTTCATGATGCGCCCGATGTTTCAATAACCTACGCTGCTGCACAGCGAAACCTTACCGTGGAAGATGATGTGCCCATCTATCAAAATACAACAGGAGTGGCAGATATTACGGTTAATGCCACTGCATCTGATGATGCCATAGATGAAATTCGCCTATTTCATAATGGGAAGATAGTGACACTGGTCAGCCGGAATCTCATTGTAGAAGATGACAAAACAAAAACAGCTGTAAAAAAGTACAGCATCCATCTGCTTCCCGGCAAGAACAGTATACGTGCAGTGGCACTCAATACCCAAAGAACGGAAAGCAATCCAGCAGCAATCAGCATCCAGTATCAATCGGCCAACGCCCCTGACAACGGAAAGCAGGTCGTTGTTAATGATAAAATAACTATGCTGGACCTGATCGACCAAAACGCTACACTTTATCTCGTGGTCGTAGGCATCAATGCTTACAAAAACCCAAAAATGAATCTGAATTATGCACTCGCCGATGCTACAGCTTTTAAAGATGAAGTAGAAAAAGATGCAAAGACGGTGCTCACGAATATCAAAACCTATTTCATTGCAGATAATGCCGCGGATAAAACAGGCATCACTACTGCCATGCGAAGTGTACAGCAGCAGGCAAAACCACAGGATGTATTTGTATTTTATTATGCCGGTCATGGTGTTATTGCCGGGGGTAATAAAGAGTTTTATCTGGTGCCGAGCAATGTAGCAGATCTTAAAAACGTGGATGCAGCGCTCCAGGAGCATGGCATTGCGGCCCGCGATCTGCAGCAACATGCCATCGATATCCCGGCCCAGAAACAATTGTTCATTCTGGATGCCTGTCAGAGTGCGGGAGTTTTTCAGCAGATGTTAAGCACAGACGGGAATCAACAAAAAAATATTGCACTGGTAGCCCGAAGCACGGGTACACACTGGATGGCTGCGAGTGGAGCCCAGCAATTTGCCAACGAGTTCGCCACATTGGGTCATGGTGCTTTTACTTACGTGCTTTTGCAGGCATTGAAAGGAGCAGCAGCCAGCAATAAGATGATCACGGTAGAAGGTCTCAAAAATTATATGCATACGGGCGTACCCGCCCTGATGAAACAATACAGCGGAAGCCAGCAAACACCGGCCAGCTACGGTTTTGGCAATGACTTCCCTATTGAATTTATTAAAGACTAATATTGAGAAAACTACCTGCATTACCTTTCAGCCGGGTTAGCATGAATGTCTTGTCGCGAAAAACAACCCTTTCCGTGCCCAGCGGTGATAGTAAAGCTATTAACAAGGTGGTTACGTCTGACAATGACAGGTAGTCTTAATTCTCCAGGTAGGCCGAAGTATATAGTTGCGGCGAGTTTCCAGGTTTTTAAAGTTATCAAAACTCCTTAGGCTACCGTATATTGTTAGTAGACGGGAATAAAAAAACCCAGCTTTATGTATACCTATTTGATTGGCTTTTTTTTGGGCGACCTCGGAGGAAGCTTCAAAGATGCTCCAGATTGAAGAAAGTCGTGCTGAAAAGAAGTGATTTCAACCATATTGGTTGTGAATGCAGCAATACCTTCTTTCTTTTTCAGTAGCTGAATAAAATCTATTTCCTTATTCCCTGCCGCATCTTCATAAAGTTGCTCAAGCTTATCTGCATAAGTGCTATCATGTACGATTCGCTCTATCGCCCCAACAAGTATCCCACCCAAAACTGATAACCCGGCTGCGACACCGGCAGCAACGATCGCAACACCGCTGGTAATGGCGCCAAAGATTGGCGCTGTAAAAGGCATCAAAGATGATACACTCAGCGCTACTCCGGTACCTGTTCCCAAAACTGCTAATCCTGCCAAAGCGCTGCCAACCAGGGCAGCTAGCGCGTTGTCCTGAAACTTTACCGGGATACCGGCCAAAGCATATTTCAAAAATTTATCGGGTGGCCGTGTCTCTCCAATGGAAAAAATATACAATAAGGTAGGAAGCTTTTTCTCGTTTGCTTTCCGATCATTTATTTTCCATTCATTATAGGCATCAATTGCTTCTGCAGCAGCAGTAGCCCTGTTAAACTGTATTCTACTATTTATTTCGTCAATAAACAGCTGTTCTGCTTTACTTCGTGCCGCTTTTTTACTGTATATAACAGGTATTATTGCCAGGAACAAAGCGATTGTTGTTGATGCAAATTTCGGATCCCGGTTTTTCTGTAGCGCCCATACATATAACTCGTTTTTTGTGATATGCCCCTGCGGTAATTCTAATTTATTCCGTTGATCCGCACCGGTAATTTCACTATTAATGACATGTTGAAATTCATTAATCAATAAGGATTTTACCAGTGGTGAAAAACCAAGAAGTCCTCGTAAAAACGGAGACCCAGACAAGGATCGGGGTCGCTCTGTTAGTTCCAGGTTTTCCATAGCCTTGCAGTGTAGTTCACTTGCATGCGCCTCATTTTCTCCGATAATCAAAAATCCGGGATAATCCAAATTGATATCGATCTCATCCAAAGTAGTATCTTTCCTGGCGGGATTAATAACTGCCCTGACGATGTATAAACCAGGTTTCGACGTATCAATCTCCTGGTCTAGAATAAAATAATCATCTGGAATATTGAGAAATTCAGATCCATATCGATTGCTGTAGAGTGGGGCATTTTTATAGCCGCTATCAACAAAATTGATCTTGAATTCGGGTGTGGGAACCGGATCGTTTACCAACATGACAATGTCTAAAAACAGCAGCGTGTTACGCCCGTCTAGTATTAATTCCAGATTCGTTCGATCGACTTTGTTTTTGTTCTGCTTAATAACAATACTTTCTCCAATGCCACTAGGATTAGTAATAACAGTTACGGGAGTTGATTGAATAATAATCGGATCACCTTCACTTTTTGGGGTACCATTGTTTGGCTTCATAAACCGGGATTTATTGCACCAGCAATTTATTCATAAAAATTAAATAAGCCAATTTATCTATGAATAAGGAAAAGCTAATTATCAATACCACTAAAACTTCGGGCAGAACAAGCGCTTTGAATCGATTAACATTGAATTCATTTATCTTTTATGCATTCCAGCTATTATTTCATTTTTGGTACAAACTATTAATACCATTATAGAATCATATAGCGTCTCCTGATGATTGTATAATTTGCAGACCTGACAACTAAAATACTATAATCCACATATTTTATTAAAGCTTGCGCCCCCCGGCACTTTCATCATTATCTATTACTAATTTGGGCTCTATGCCCACGACATCGCACATATCCTTAAAAACAGATGTGCCATGTTCCAAAATAAATTTGGAATCCAGATAACTTCTTGTATCAGAAAAATGCCAAGAATCATCTTGTGTTATTTTTTCAAAATCAGGTAATCCAGTTGTGAATACTATATCACAATCGTGATAGAATACTACCTCCTTACTGAGATACTTTTTTGCTTTAAAATGTTGCTTTATAATATGGGGTCTAATCCCAGGCGCGTATCTTTTAGTTTTGCGATTATCCGGGTAATAGAAAAAAGATGCAATATTAGCATATCGATTGATAAGATCACTAAAAAGATAGTTTAATCCTATATCTGGGTTATAGCCAATTAAAACATGAATACTTTCTTTTTTAATTCCGAATTTTTTAAAATTTGAAAGTTGTATTTCTAATTGCCAAACAAAATACGCCTCGTCGGGTTGGGCAGATAAATAAATCATCAAACTACTTTTGCGATTTTTGTAAAAAAATTTTTATTTGGATAACAATTGTATCGCTTTTTCCAAAACGACATCTCGTTGAGCAATTACATCAGAAATCGTTGGTTTTACAATAATATCCGGTCGAATACCTATGCGTTGTGTAGGCGTACCGTCTGGATAATAAATTCCAATTCCACTGAATCGTGTTTTCAAATTTCCCGGAAGAGTAATATCAGATACATTTCCATCAGCACCGGCAGAATTATTACCAACTACAATACAGTTAGCGTATGTTCTGTAAGCCATTGCATGAAACTCAGAAGAACTCTGCGATGTTTCATCTATTAGCAATATAAGTTTGCCTTTAAAATTCTTATCGTTATGCTTTCCTGTTTTAATTGGCTGCTCAAAATAGAAAGATCCTGGATGACATATATCCGGAACTAATGTTTTTGCATACTCTTTTGGTTTAGACAAAAGATAATTGGGGAGCGAGCCAAAAAGATTATCTGATGGATAGTTCCTAAGATCAATTATCAATCCTTTAGCATTTTTGAATTGTTCAAACATAGCTGACAGATCTCTCTCTTTCAGTTTTCCATGGTCAACATAACCAATGCTATCACTAATCCATTTATAAGTTGGGGGTGGAGAAAAAGAGAACTTCCCTCCAAAATTTAATTTATCTGTTGGGTAGCTAAGAGAAATCGTATTTATTTTCTTTCCATTTCTGATAAGTTCAATATTAATTTCAGGCTCATTAGTTCTCGCAAATACAGAAGCTATATCGCTTAATAAAGTACCATTGTTAGACGCGGGTACATATCTAGAAAGTGTATCGATCCGGTTTGCAATTGGTATATTATTCCACTTCGTAATAATATCTCCAACCTTTAGGTTATTACTTTTAGCTAACTCCTCACTAAGATATCCTGCTACTACAGGTTTGTTTTTAATAAACTTAAATTTAACAGGTAAATACGAGTTTCCAAGAAATTGATTAATATCTGCGTCAAAATCAAAAAAAGCATGTGTGTCATGTATTGATGCAGCTAACTCAAAAGCCGTTAGTTTGTATTGCAACGCATTTTTAGCATTAATATATTTTGGAATAAATTTTTTTAACTCCAACTTCCAGTCTTTTCCTATTAAATCTCTGTAAGGAAAAAAATATTGCACCATATTCCAATATCTGAACAGCGATAATAAACGGAACCCATCATCAGGATATGGTAAATAAGAATAAGTACGCTCGTTTAAAAAATTGACATTGCCAGTACCAGTTTTGTAAACATAATACTGCTGATTACAAGGTCTTTGTGCTTTTTCAATGTTTTGTAATAGTGACGCAAGCTTCGGGGAGAATCCTGATTGTGTAATCCATGCTAAATCAGATTTCAAAACAATACTATCTTTTGTAATTTCTGAGTTTTCTTTCTTCTCTTCAAACTTACCCAACCCGCTAATCCAGTTATACAAGATCTCGTCTCTACTTTGTTTTTTAACTTTCAAAAGTTTTGGTAATATTCTAAATAGCTCATAATCCCAGTTATATTCTCCCCTAATAACACTGGGATGATAATATTTCAAAAAGCCCCATATTATCCCTAACTGATAGAGTGTGGTAATTTCGTTTTGGTCTAACGAATCTATTTTAATTAGAGACCCCTTATCAAATTCATAGTCTTTGTCAGCCGGTAAATTATTAATTGGGGTTAACGTCGAAATATCTTTTCCGTCAATAGTTATTGTAAGATCATCCACCCACATTCTCCCCTTTCCAAAGAGCATACCGCCAAAATTAATCCCCTCGTATTTGCCAGAGTTTAATGGTACAGTAATAGAGTATTTTGTCCAGTTGGTCGTCCCTTTAACTCCTTTATTATCCATGTTTGAAAAACCAACATTTGGATCTACCCTAATCCAAAGCCCGGCATAACCATCAGTAACACCATCGGTTTTAATATAGCCGGAAAGTGTAATACTGTCCCCCTTAAATTTTTCTTTCACCGTAGAAACCCAAACACTGAAAGTTGGTACTCCTTTCACAAAGGATAACGAAGCCGCGTACCTCCCTTTTTTTACGGTTGAAGAATCTAAGTTGGCTTTGTAAAAAGAACTGTCACCTCTATTAAAGCCTCGCCATCCAATTGCTGAATCTTTAATAACTTCTTCAAAACTTAAATTATATGCATCAGTTTTTGATTGTGATGCACAGGAGTAAATAAATAAGATGAAAAAAAATAAAATAAATATATTTTGCGAGCGCCGGTTAAATTGACCACCTGTTTTGCTGGCGAAGATTTTCAGTTTGTATGTGTCCAGGGTGTTCAAAAAAAGTGTTTATTTTTTTTTATTTCACCAGCCTGTTTTCAGGCCTGGTTTGATTACAAATTTATCAGATAATTTCTGTTTCCGGTTTTCTTCTTTTTCTTAAGGAGTCACCTTTTAACTCCAGCCGGTGAGCATTGTGAACGATCCGGTCCAGGATAGCATCGGCAATGGTTTGCTCACCAATGATATAATGCAATTTGCCCACTGGCACCTGGGAGGTGATAATCAAAGCACTTTTTCCATGCCGGTCTTCAATGAGTTCCATAAGCGCGGTGCGGCTCTGAGCATCCAGAGGTTGCAGGCCAAAATCGTCCAGGATCAGCAGATGTTGCCGTTCGATCTTAGCGATCTCTTTGAGATACGAACCGTCTGCTTTGCTCATTTTAAGCTAGGAAAACAGCTTGGGCACATTGTGATAAACCACCCTGTAGCCGCAGCTGCAGGCCTGGTAACCCAAAGCGGAGGCGATATAGCTTTTACCGATACCGGTGCTGCCCGTAATGAGCAGGCATTCGGCCTTGTAGCGAAAGCGGGCATTTTTGATTTTCTGTTCAATGCCACGGTTGTGCCGGTCGTCCCATTCGGCAGTCACTAACTGGGCGATCAGCTCATCAGGGGTAGAGGTAACCATTTGTTCGGACTCCAGGTTGGTTTTAAACTCCCGGTACATCCCCAGCAGCTTCATGCTGCGCATTTTTTCAAGTGTTGTCGCGTTCATTGTTTTTGCTTTTGGTTTTAAAAAGTGATCTATCTGTAATCACTGACTTGTGATGCTAACCTTAGAATGTACACCGCCCGCGCGGCGAGCGCTCCGGCATCCATTAAGGCTTTTATTGGTAATACCCTTCGCTGCGGATATTGTCGTGAAAAGGCATTTTGAGCTGGTCAGTTTCGTCCGGCGCAGCGTTCAGTTCCAGCTCTCTGTCCAGGATATTTTGTATGGTTTTGTAATTGTAGGCTCCATAACCTAATGCCCGCTGGCAGGCCCTGATGAGCCGCTCGTTGCCAACTTTCTTTGCAAAGTAAAATACCCATACAGGCTTTATAAGCCTGCTCAGGGTGCTGTTTACGCCCCAGTACTTTGAGGATGTACAGTTTTACATCTTCATGGATACCGGCCGCCCATGAGGTGAAGCGCTCCGGTGTCCACTCACTCACAAAACGGTGTGTGGAGGCCAGGTGCTCTTTGTCTGTGGTATACTGATAAGGACTCTTAACACGGTTATGCAACGCTATGCGCTCGTAGTTATAATAATGACGGGAGTACAGCAGTTTGACCTTTTTGCCGATATACCGGTAAGGAACACTGTAATAATGCTTGTCAGCGCCAAGGCCTATATGCCCGTTCTTGGCTACTATGGCATAACATTGCTTTTTTAGCTCATAGCGAAGCGCAGGCAGTGGCATCAGCGTCATTTTCTCTACCTCCTCGAACTGCTGATAGGCCCGGGTAGGCAAAACAGTCGTTGAGTAATGTTCGGCAAAATCCGCAAAGGTCTCGTTCACCGATGGCTCATACTTACTGCTCTTAGTTACAGCGCTTTTAAGGTTATCGGGTACAATGGCCGCCGGAATGCCACCATAAAAATGCAGGGAGTTTTCACAGGCCGCTATAAAATCCTCTTTTTGTTGGCTCATTACGGCTTCCGCATAGGTAAGCTGACTGGCGCCCAGGATGGCTAAACACTTCCACAGGCTTTAGCTCGCCGGTTGCAGGGTCGGTTATATGAAGTTTATCGCCAGCAAAATCAACGTAAAGCTTATCCCCGGCCTTATGTTCCATGCGCATTACAGGGTTTACCTGCGCTTTCCACTGCGCATAGTAATGCTTAAATTGAGGAGGCTATAGCCTTCCGGCTCTTCCTTGCGGTACTGTTCTCATAGCAGATGACGGGTAACACCTTTTTTCTTCAGCTCTTTTTCAACAGCGGGAACCGGCTAAATAAGGCTTGCAGTTTTTTATTGACAGGCTCGTCTTCCTGTTTTACAAAAAGATCTTCGAGGTCTTTATCGCTTAGTTCACCGATCTCCTCAAAGCTCAGTCCGCTGGAGTTAAACTTTTTAAGGTATTTTTTTAACGTATTGCGGCTGATACCTGTCTGGGCCGCTATTTTAAGTTTGCTATATCCCTGCGTGTGTAATCGCAGGATTTGTCTGATCTTGATCATGCTTATCGGGTTATTTGCCATTCTATCAATCAAATTTTTTCGTGAAATTTATTGATAGAACAGCCCCTGAAAACATGAACTGAAAACCCAACCTCAGGTGGTCAATTTGCTTCGGCCTGACATGGTCAATTTGGACCGGCGCGCTATGGTCAGTTTAAGCCAGCGTAGGGTGGTCATTTTCAGCGGCGTTTGCAATTGTCATTGATTGTCAATTTGAACGTTTAAAAGCGTAAAAAAGCGACACATATTTGATACACGCAAAAAACAAAAGAGATTGTAAGTCAATTACTTACAACCTCTTTATTGTGCCCGGGACTGGATTCGAACCAGCACACCTCGCGGCGCCGCCACCTGAAGACGGTGCGTCTACCAATTTCGCCACCCGGGCTCCTTACCGCCTTTAATTGGGGTGGCGAAGGTAATAAAAAATCATAACAAAAAACGATTAATTTTTTGGTTTATCCACATCATCAGTAAAACCAGCCGGCTTCATCATTAAACCCTGGAATTGTTTCATGGTTTTTTCCATTCCTTCGGTGCTGCCATCTAAAAAGATCACATTGCCTTTACCATATTCGGCAAAATTCTTAATGGCTTCTGTCCACATGCTGAAAAGAATAAAATTGGTATCCAGGTTGGCCTGCCTTAACTCGGAAGCAGCTGATGACATCCCTTTGGCTACTTCTTCCCTGAATAAAGCAATACCCTGGCCACGCAGTTTAGCCGCTTCACGCTCTGCTTCTGCGCTGATCTTAATGGCATTACCCTCAGCCTCTGCCGATTTCGTTTTAGTGATCAGCAATGCCTGGCCTTCATTTTCGGCGGCAGCTTTTAAATTATTACTTGCCACTACTTTGCTCATAGAATCAAGGATCATTTTATCAAACGTGATATCGTTGATTTGCAGATCCTGCAAATGAAAGCCCCACTCCTCAAGGGTCTGATCAATTTCCACTTTCACGTATTGTACTATTTCACGACGCAGCCCCAAAACCTCGGCCTGCTTTTTCGTCGCTACAAAAGAACGCACATTTCCCTCTATCGTTTTAATAAGAGCCTGCATAAGATCGCGATCGCTGATAAACTTAAATGCTACTTTTTTAATAGTTTCCTCATCTGCATTTTGCACCGCATACAGTAACATCGCTTTGAAATAAACATTAGCCTGATCCTGCGTTACCGCCTGGAATTCCAGCTCTACCGATCGGTTTTGTGTTGATACCCTTTTAAATAACTGTTCAATTAAAGGTATCTTAAACCGAAGGCCCGGCCTGGCAATGCGCTGGTATTTGCCAAACATAGTAATAACGCCAATATATCCCTGGTTAATGGTAAACAAACCACTAAATAAAATGATGAGTATAACTACAACCCACCAATAACTTAAAAATTCCATACAGCTTATTTTTATTTATAATGAATATTAACTTTTTTCTTCCCACACCTGAACCAGGTGGATCAATACCTCTACCGACTTTTGCATATCCTGTACACTCACATATTCCTGCTTGCCATGAAAAGCCATTTCACCGGTAAAAATATCAGGACAAGGCAAACCCATAAAGGAAAGACGCGAGCCATCAGTGCCACCCCGCGCGCTATCCTGCCTGAAAGTGATATCGCTACGGCTCATGGCTTCTTTTACATATTCACCAATTTGCGGATGATCTTTTAAAACATCCTTCATGTTGCGGTACTGCTCTTTACTCTCAAATGTATAGGAGGAACCCTCATAACGTCCTGTAGCCTGCTTGGCAAACTGTTCTAATCTTTTTTCGTGCAGCTTCAATGTGGCGGTATCAAAATCACGGATGATAAAATGTACTGCCGCTTTCTCTACTGTGCCTTCCATCTGTACAGGGTGTACAAAGCCTTCCCTGTCATCCGTAGTTTCAGGACTGAAGGAATCTTTAGGCAACAAATCCAGGAAAGTACCAGCCACCTTCATCGCATTCACCAGCTTACCTTTAGCATAGCCCGGGTGCGCACTTACTCCATAAAAAGTTACGGCAACACCATTAGCGCTGAAAGTTTCATCGGTATAAGTGCCCCTTTTTCCGCCATCTAGAGTATACCCGAAATCGGCACCCAGCTTCTGCAGGTCGACCTTTTCTACCCCTTTCCCTATTTCTTCATCGGGAGTAAACAGGATCTTTATAGTGCCGTGCTTTACTTGCGGATGTGTAACCAGGTAACGGGCCAGGTCCATAATAACCGCTATCCCTGCTTTATCATCAGCTCCAAGTAATGTTGCACCGGACGCTGTTATGATATCGTCCCCTATTCTTTTTTTTAAATAGGGATGCTGCCTTACCGAAATCACCTGCGCAGGATCGTCAGGCAGTGTAATATCTTTTCCGTCAAAGTTTTTGTGCACAATAGGCTTTACACCAGCACCCGAACAATCGGGTGATGTGTCCACATGACTGCAAAAACATATAACCGGTACCTGCTTAGTAGTAGTAGCAGGAATAGTAGCGTACACATACCCGTATTCATCCAGGTGGGCATCTCCAATACCTATTTGATGCAGCTCCTCCACCAGCTGGCGGCTCAGATTCTTTTGTTTTTCGGTCGATGGGAAGCTAGAAGAATGAGGATCGCTTTGCGTGTCAATAGTAACATACTTCAAAAAACGGTCTGCTACACTAAAATCATAATCACTGATCATCCAAAATTTTTTTAATTAGTAATGGTATTTCGAGGTTTATACAAACTTACATGAAACCTGCCTGATTGCAAACAGGTTTTTCATTCTTAAATGAAACAAAGAATGATTGAAAAATTTTACAAAAAGTCACCTGCCTGCCGTACAGCAGACTCCTGGCTAAAACAATAATAAACATTCTGGAGAAATTTACAGCTTTATGCTGATAATCAGGTATAAAAAACCCGAAGCATTTGTTAATATGCTCCGGGTTTGTAAAAAATGTATCAGCCACTGTTAAGGAGTAATAATAAGCGGGCTTTTCCCCTCAATGCTTACCAGCTCCAAGTCAAAAACAAGATCTTTTCCTGCAAGCGGGTGATTACCGTCTAAAGTGATCGCATCATCTTTGATTTCTGTTACAACTACCTGGAACTGTTGTCCGCTAGGATCGCTCATTACCAGCGGCATGCCTACCTCTACCTGCATATCCTCAGGGAAACGATCCTTTGGCATATCGATCAGCATTTCATCATTTTTAGGGCCATAAGCTTCATCTACAGGAATATGGATAGTTTTCTTCTCACCAACTGCCATGCCGGTTACCCCATCATCAAAGCCTTTGATCACCATCCCACCTCCCACTTCAAATTCAAGCGGGTCGCGCCCCTCCGAGCTATCAAATGTTTCTCCTGTGGTTAGCTTACCATGATAGTGTACTTTTACTTTATCGCCTTTTTTTACCTGTTGCATTCTATTATAGTTTATTATTTTTTTATTTAACCCGGCAAATGAAACATAGCGTCTTTGTTGCGTCGCATCCCGATAGCTATCGGGATCATCCGTGGTGCTACTATTTGCCTGCATATTCTGCAGGGCCGGGCTTTGACTCAGGTCAGCCCTGTGTCAGGACACCGAAGGTAGGGCTTTCCTTTTATTTTTCCGATATTCGCGGGCATGAATGTGGATCGCTATAAAGATTTAAGGATTATTTATATGGGCACTCCTGAATTTGCAGTAGCAGGCCTGGATGCCCTTTTACAGGCGGGTTGTAACATTGTAGCCGTCATTACGGCGCCCGATAAGCCTGCAGGACGTGGAATGGAGCTGCAGCAGAGTGCTGTTAAGAAATATGCCTTGCAGAAAACATTAACAGTTCTTCAGCCCGAAAAACTAAAAGATCCGGAGTTCTTACATCAACTTAAAATACTCAGGGCAGACCTCCAGATCTGCGTGGCGTTCAGGATGCTACCCGAAGTAGTATGGAACATGCCGCCTATGGGTACCATTAATGTACATGGCTCTTTATTACCCCAATATCGCGGAGCCGCACCTATTAACTGGGCCGTTATCAACGGCGAAAAAGAAACCGGCGTTACCACCTTTAAACTCAAGCATGAGATAGACACCGGCGATATCCTGTTGCAGGAAAGCTTTCCTATTACCGAAGAAGATACAGCCGGAACAGTGCATGATAAAATGATGCCGGTAGGAGCCAATCTGCTTGTTAGAACAGTGAAAGAACTGGCTGCCGGCAGCCTGAAAGAAATGCCACAGCTTGTATCAACCGATACGGTTATTCATCACGCGCCTAAGATCTTTACAGAAACCTGCCAGGTGGATCCTTCAAAATCAGTGGAAAAAGTATTTAACCTTGTCCGCGGCCTATCACCTTACCCTGCAGCTTTTACTTTTTTAAATGGTAAAAAGCTTAAAATATTTAAGTGCCGGAAAACTAATGAAACTCCTAAAACTAACGCTGGCGAGTTTGAAACAGACGGTAAAACCTACCTGAAACTAGCCTGTGGAGACGGGTACCTGCAATTGCTGGAAATACAGTTAGAGGGTAAAAAAAGAATGAATGCGGAAGACTTTTTGAGAGGCTATAGGTTTTAGAAAATATTAGAGTCATACCAAAATAATTTCAGGTTATCGTGCTATCCATTTTCCGAACAGGGAAAAGTTATCGGTACCTGGTGCTATGTTTAGCATTTTGAACATTTCAAATTCGAAAAGGTCACCACTATTTGCATAAAAGGATTTAATTTCACTTCTATACTGAGTGAAGAATAGATGTCCGTACTATAATCTTCAGTATAATAAAAACAGCCTTTATTTACAGTGACATTATTGTGGCGGGTAATATCAAATAATCATCTCAAAGAATTTTAAAGCATGAGAAATAGGTTTCTGTGTGTATTTTTCTTTTTTACAACTGTTGTTTCAAATACAAGTTTGTGTTTTTCGCAAAATATTTCTCCGACTACGTATTTTAGTAGTTTTCAAAAATATAAGTCCACAAACTATGATTCCGCATTCTATTACCTTAAAATGTTGGCTTCAGACAAAGGGGAGGCCTATTTATTAAAGCAACTGATCCATAATACTATTGCCCAAAGTTATATTTATAGTCGCAATGAAAAAGATTATATAAGTATTATAAATAAAATTGTAAAAAGCGCAGCAGAGGATACTAACAAAGATTTGGCAGATTGTAGCAAACCTGTTTATCTCTGGGCGCAAACTCTGGCAACAGATTCAATTGAATTATTAAAATCATGGTGCAAAAAATATTTTGATGAAGAACTTGTTTCGAATCAGATGTATAAAAATTATGTGGCGAGATATGGTATGGCTATATACAATAGAATAGTAAAAATAAAAGAGCTGAAACTCCTGGCAGATGATTATTTTAATACTATTGATAATTATTTCAATTCCGCTCCCCACCAATTTTATGATTCATTACCGAGAAAGGAGCAAGATGAAAGGGCCTGGAATAAATATTATTTTGCAAGCTTAAATTACATAAAGGCGCAACAAACAAATAATCTTTCGAAGAAAGAAGAATACTTGAAAATCGCTTCCGATAGCTCTCCGGGAATAAAAGAGCAAATGCTTGGAACTTATTTTTATGACCAGTTTTTTATTTTTAACGGAAATGGGAATGAATCATACAAAGACGAATACATTTCTTTTTTAATCAATCATGCAGTAGGCAATAAAAAAGAAATATTATCGAAACTTACATTATACGCCATCGAAACCCCTAACCTCAAAGACAGCCTGAAAAACTACTACAATAAAAATAGCACTTATAATAAAAGCTTTGAAACATACTGGCTTGAATCCATTAATAACGAAGCAAAGAATTATCCGCCTTTTGTACTGACGCAACTAAACAATAATCCTTTTTCCAGCAACAAACATAAAGGCAAATGGATATTGCTTGATTTTTGGGGAACCTGGTGTGGGCCGTGCAGGGAAGAACACCCCGATCTTCAAAAATTTTACGATTCCGTTATTGTTCCGAATTCTGCAAAAATTGTGATGATGACAATAGCTTCGATGGACAATAAGAATAATGTAGAAAAATATATTCTCGATAAAGGATACACTTTCCCTGTATGCTTGGATACTAAAGATATTTATGAAAAATATCACATACTGGGCTTTCCGGGAAAAATACTTATAACACCTCAAGGCAAATTTTTTCAGGTCAAATCAGACCGGTTAGGATGGATAGATTCCATTAAAAAATATTGTAATCTGGAATGAGAGATAAAAAATTTGTAGCAGCACATCGTGGCGGACCTTTGACAAAAGACCAGGATAAACAGCTAATTGTATGGGCCTGTAAATGTGTTGAAAATGTTTTGCCTCTCATTTCAAAGAACGTTGACGAGCGACTGACGAACACAATCAAAATAGCAAAAGAATGGACAAGAAATAACGCTTCGGTTGGCGATGCAAGAAATGCTTCATTTGACGCAATAACAGTTGCTAACGAACTGACCAATCCAATTGAAATTGCCATAGCACGCTCCGTAGGCCACGCTGTCGCAACTGCACACATGGCAGACCATTCATTACGAGCAGCAGAATATGCACTAAAAGCAGTAAAACTTGCAAACAAATCAATTGATATTGAGCGAAATTTTCAAGATAAACAACTATCGCCTGATGTAGCTGAGCTTGTTCTATCTGCAAGGAAAAATAGAATATAATATGGAGCAACAAGATTATTTACAAAGACTCATTGAGCAAATCGGAAGGTTATTGGGAAAAATATCTTCCGACCTGCTTGGACTGAAGAATAATGGACAAATATCGGATGGTATGAAGTAATGGACCAAACGCTTAAAGGAGAACTGGACCTTCATATCCGGGAACTGCTCCACATTCACAATGACGATTTCATAAAAACCCTAACAACAAAAAATGGTTTTAATAACGATAACTTAAACAAACTGGCAGATATACTTTTACTCATTGCCGAGAATGGACAGGAAAAAGACAAGAAAGTGCTTTACGAAAAAAGTTTAACCATTTACGAGCATTTACAAAAAGCAGAAAATGTTTACTCTCTCGTCAGACAGAAGAAAATAGAGCGAATAAAAAGGTACTGTAACTAATATTGCTTGTTTTCGACAAAGTGACGGTAATACACTAGCCGGGAGGCTAGCGCAAGAAGGGTTTCAATATCTACCATTTCACTCCTTTCCGTTTCGTGCGGACAGGGAAACGGAGCGGCAGCTCCTTGCATCAGCTTATTGGTTCATTAGCATATTAGCACATTGGCTTATTATCACATTATTCTAATACATCACCTTTACATTAAACTTATCAGGATTATTGGTTTTAAGCTTAGTTGCCGCTGCCTCGCTGATCCTGATATCAAAACCTTCGCTGTATTGTACACCCTTCATTTTACCCAAGACCTTTGCATACACTGATTGGTTATTATCAGGATTGGTAAGCTTTACAATAGTTCCGGGGGCTGCGTTATCCATCAGCAGGTAATACTTACCATCGTTCCAGCCCCTGTCGGTTTTAAAAATACCTGAAGAAAGGGTATGCTCGGAAATAAGATTGGGATTTTTATACTTTTCAAAATCTGATTTAAAATATCCTGCTCCATCTGCTACAGCTGTTGCTTCAGCATCATTTTTAGCAGTAATTTTTTCCGACACGATAGCAGCTGCTTTTTTATCTTCGTCCTTCTTTTGTGCAGCAGCGATAGCTTTTTCATTAGCGACGGCCTCATCCGCTATTCTCCTTGCCTCTTCTGCCTGGGCCTGCGCCATTTTTTCTGCTTCTATAGCAGCAACAGAAGGCTTACCATCGAACGATAAAAAGCGAGAAGCTACAAATCCTGTAGTTCCACCGGCATTGCGTACCTCAGACCAGTCATTATCCACTTTTCTAAGATAAGTAAGTTCTTCTTCCGCCTCTGCCAGGCCAACAACCTCCTGGTCAGTTGACGGCCCTTTACGTATATTGATCCTGGTACCATAAGCTTTTACTGTTCTTGCAGGTTCTGCCACCTTTTTCGGCTCGGCTTTTACAGTTCCCGGCTGAAGAAAGCGGGAAGCTACAAATCCTTCCACCCCATCTTTAGAACGTACAGAGGTCCATTCACTGTTCACTTCTTTTATAATATCCACCACATCGTCCTGCTGCAGTATCCCTACCACTTCCTGGTCGGTAGCGGGTCCTTTGCGTACATTGATATTAGTGCCTGAAACTGTGGCTGTTTTTACAGGGGTCACTTTCTTAGGCGGGTCTGCTTTTGCTGATGCTTTTAAAAACTGCGAGGCTATGTAGCCTTCAACACCATCTTTGGTACGGATAGAGGTCCACTCATTATTTACTTTTTTAATGATGTCTACCACATCATCCTGCTGGGCAGTTGCCACAACCGGCTGGTCTGTAGCCGGCCCTTTACGAATGTTGATATTGGTCCCTGCTATTAAAGCCTGTTGGGTTTTAGCTGTATTTTTTGAACCCAGAATATTCGATCTCTGATCTGCCGGTTTATCTGTTGATGCAGCCGGGGCTGTTCCTGTAAAATACCCCACGATGATATCTTTACCTTTAATTACTCCGTCACCCTCTATCCTGTTCCAGCTTTTCAGATCTTTTACAGATATTTTATTAAAGCGGTTGCTGATGCCGGTTAAAGATTCTCCATCAGCAACTGTATAATACACAGGTGTCTTGCCTTTTTTAGCAGACAGGTTTTCAGAAGTTAAAGGTATCTTCACTTTTTGCCCTACTGCCAGTCCCTTATCCCTGTCAAAGCCATTAGCGGCAGCTATATCTGCCACTTTTATACCGTAGATCCGGCTTAATGAGTATAGTCCTTCTTTAGGTTGTACCTCGTGTATCACTACAGCACCTTTACCTGACCTTTCTGCAATGAGCTTTGCATTTTGGGCCATTGCCCATCCTGATGTTATAACAAATCCTGCCAGTAAAAAATATTTCTTCATATCTGATCCCAATTAATGGTTGCGAATTTACAACAAACTTTGTTGTATTGAAAGGGTTGTTTGTTAACAAAAAAGCTAAAATCGGGCTTATTCCTGCAAAGTGCCCCCAATAAGGATTAACATGACAGAGCCGTTTGCCTGTAACCTTAAACGAACATTTGCGCTTCCTTTACGTTATCTAAAGGTAGTTCCATAACAAATGATTATTTTTGCGCCGCTATGCAAATAGAAGTTTTAAAATCCAAGATCCACCGCGTTACCCTTACCGAGGCTAATCTGGATTATATGGGTAGCATTACCATTGATGAAGATTTAATGGACGCTGCCGGTTTGATTGAGAACGAAAAAGTACAGGTGGTGAACGTAAATAATGGCGAAAGGCTTGAAACTTATGTGATTCGTGGCAAGCGCAACAGCGGCACAGTTTGCCTGAACGGCCCTGCCGCCCGTAAAGGGATGGCCGGTGATATTATTGTGATTATCTCTTACGCTATTATGGATTTTGAAGAAGCTAAAACACACCGGCCTCAAGTGATCTTTCCTAAATCAGGCAATAAGCTTTAAAAATCTGCAAAAATTTAATGGCCCAAAAACGAGCTACCATATTCCAGTATGCTTTCTTTTTGGGATTAGGTGTTTTTTTGATAGGATGGTCGTTAAAAGGGCTTACGGCTGATGATAAAACACATATTTTCCAGGCGCTTGGAAAAGGAAATTTCTGGCTCATACTGCCCGGTCTGGCTATTTCGGTTTTAAGTCACTGGCTGCGGGCAGTGCGCTGGCGGCTGATCATTCAGCCTTTGGGATACTCTCCTTCCATTCTCAATACGTTTTTTGCGGTGATGGTGGGCTACTTTGCCAACCAGGCAGTACCACGGTTAGGAGAAGTACTGCGATGCAGCACACTAACCAAATACGAAAAAATACCCTTCGACAAACTGGCAGGTACCGTTATACTGGAGCGACTGGTAGATATCATCACGCTGCTGACCGCGTTTGTACTTGCGTTACTATTGCAGCCCGATCTATACCCAACCATTCTCACTACTTTTTTCCCGCCCGGGCAAGATGGTAGGGAATCGAACCTTTTGCTTTACCTGGCATTGTGTATGGCTGCCTTTATGATAATAATTGTTCTTTGGCTGTTTACCACTAAAAAGAAATTTACCGGTTTGCTGGCTTTATTAAAAAAAATAGCCCTGCATGTATGGCAGGGTATTATTGCTATCAGATCATTAAACAGACGCCGGGAATTTGTACTTTTAAGCATCGCTATCTGGGCTTTATATGCGGGCAGCATTTATGTAGGCTTTTTAATGCTGGAAGAAACCCGGCTTTATGGTATTAAAGAAGCGCTCACTGTGTTATGTGCAGGTAGTTTGGCCATGGCAGCTACACCCGGTGGAATAGGCGCTTATGCTTTCCTTGTACAAAAAACGATGACACTTTATCATTTAAACACCGCGGTTGGACTGGCTTTGGGCTGGATCCTATGGTTATTACAGGTGCTAGTAGTGCTGATAGTGGGCGGATTAAGCATGGTAGCATTACCTATATTCAATAAGAATAAAACTCCAGATACTATTGCAAATTCTGCAGAATAATGAACCCTGGTTTTTATGCCGGTACATTTTCCTTCACTACTACCAGGTCACTCAGCTCTACCTGCATGGGTAATAAGCCGATCTTTACAACAGCCCTTTTACTTTTTATTTCAAGCACTTCACCTATCTGGTGGTTGCGTTTCATTTTTACCTTATCCCCCACTTTTATCTCACCCCCTACCTCGCTGTATTTGCTTTCTATTTTTTTCTGCATTTTGCTAACCTTTTTGGTGTCTCCCTGGTTAAAAAGCAATGCAGTAATCTGCTTAATAAGCCTGGGCTTATCATCCTCCTTCTTCCACTCAATAATGATCTGTTTCAGCTTCCGCTCCATATCTTTCAGATAGGCAATGCGCTGTTCGCTGATCCTGTTCTGCTCTTTCAGCACGGCCACCTGCTGTTTATGCCGCTCGCGGTCCATTACCTGCCTCATTTCTTTTTCCAGGCGCTCATTTTCTTTTATCAGCCGTTGCAGCTCTTTATCTTTTTTTGCAATATCCCGCAGGTCCTGCTCTGTCCGGTTCAGCAGCTTATCCAGCCGATATTGATCTTCCTCCACTAAACCACGGGCTTTTTCAATCAGTCTTTTATCAAGTCCTATTCTTTCTGCAATCGAAAATGTATAAGAGCTTCCCGGCTTGCCTACTATTAACTGGTATTGGGGTTGCAACCTTTTTTCATCAAAAGCCATGGCGCCATTAACAATACCGGCAGTTTTTCCGGCCATTATTTTCAGGTTGAGATAATGCGTGGTTACAACTCCAAAGGAATGCTTCCTGAGCAATTCGAGTAATATTACTTCAGCAAAGGCGCCACCCAGGTTGGGATCGCTGCCGCTACCCAGCTCATCTATAAAGAACAGTGTTTTACCACTGGCATTTTCCATAAAATGCTTCATATGTATCAGGTGGCTGCTGTAGGTGCTTAGCTCAAACTCCAGGCTTTGAGTATCGCCGATATGAATCATCAGCTGCTTAAAAATACCAAATTCGCTGGAAGGATGCACAGGTACCAAAAGCCCGCTTTGCAGCATCATCTGCAACAGGCCAATAGTTTTCATCGTAACCGTTTTACCGCCTGCGTTAGGACCGCTGATGACCAATATCCTGCGATTTTCATCCAGGCTGATGGAAACCGGGATCGTGGGTTTATCAGTATTTTTATTGTATAAATATAAAAGTGGGTGACAGGCATTTACAAGATGCACAAAAGCTTTATCGTGCACTACCGGGTATTCGCCATTAATATCTATGGCAAACTTTGCTTTGGCCCTTGCGAAATCATATTCGCCTACAACCGCATAATATATGTTTAGCAGTGCAGCATGCTGAGACAACCTGGAAGTTAGCTGCCTTAATATCCTGTACACTTCTTTGCGCTCCTGGTTCTCAAGATCGCTGATCTCGTTATTCAGGTGCATGGTTTCCTCAGGTTCTATAAAGGTGGTTTTCCGGCTGTCGCTCTCTCCATGCAATACCCCTTTTACGGCACGTTTATGCTCTGCAAAAACGGCTACCACCCTCCTGCCGTTCATAAAGCTTTCTTCTATCTCGGCAAGGTATCCCTGCTTATTCAGCTTAGAAATAATGCGGTCGAATACCCGTCTGAGCTCTGTTCTTTTTCGGTAAAGGTTCAGCCTTATTTCTTTGAGCTCTTCAGAAGCCGAATCTTTAACATTACCCAACTCATCTACAATTTCATCAATAAGCGCTACGATAGCCTTTTCGTAGTAGGTGTGCTGAATAATTTCCAGTAATCCGGGATACGCTACACTCCTTTCTTCGTTGAACCAACGAAAAATTTTCTCTATACTCTCCGCCAGCCTGCGGATCTGTATCAGATCCTCGCCCTGTAAAACAGCGCCTGCAATAGATAAAAGCCTGAGCTCTTTGGTCAGGTTCAGCACATGATCATTAGGAAAATAAATGCCGTTTACCAATAGCTGCCTGAACTCATGTGACTGCCGTAAATCGGTGTCTACAAATCTTTTATGGGTATGAATACGCAGTTCCCTCGCTTTTTCCTGTGCATAATGACCCTGGCAATGCGCCGCTAAAAGCTCTTTTATCTTGTTAAATTCCAGCTGAACTGCTGCTGATTCGGGATATAACTTCATGCCTGATATTACTCTGTAAAAAACCTGCAAAATTAATGCTATTAAACTTCTCTGGTTCATATTAATTCTAAGTTGCCAGGGCAAGTGCATCTGATTTTGCAGGTTGCTATGCTTTGAATGTCATTTCTATGGAATTTGCCGGTGCGCTTTCAGGGTTGTTTGCAGCCATTGCTTGCCCTGAAGCGGTTGCCAAATGAATAGCCAGGCTCAATTTAAGATTCGTTTGCGTCGTGCAGGTGGTGCATACAACTTTTTGAGAAACTTTTATTAAGCGATCATCAGGTTTAAACTTTAATGAATAGCCATTGTTATATCTGAAAGATAAAATGTATTTTTCATAAGGCAGCAAATGGGCATAGACAAACCTGTACGAACCATTATTGATAAATCGAAAAGCTATGAATAAGTTCCTGTTCCCGGCATTGTTTGTTATTTTGTGGTCTTTTACTGCCTGTGCACAAAAGGAGAAAAAAGCAGGCGTAGTAAAATTTGCTGCCCCCGAATCTAAACCATCAGTTATGGAACAAAAAACAGATACCGCCACTTTTGCTAATGGATGCTTTTGGTGTACAGAAGCTATTTTCCAGGATGTAAAAGGCGTGATAAGTGTAAGTAGCGGCTACACCGATGGAAAAACTGAAAATCCTACTTATGAAGAGGTATGCTCTGGTACTACCGGGTTCGCAGAAGCGCTGCAGATTGTTTACGATCCGGCTGTCATTTCCTTTGACGAGCTTTTGGAAGTTTTCTGGAAAACTCACGATCCTACAACGCTTAACAGGCAGGGAAATGATATAGGCACGCAATACAGAAGCGGCATTTACTATCACAATGAAAATCAAAAAGAAAAAGCAGAATACTATAAAAATGCTTTAGATAAAAGCGGCGCCTTTAATCATCCTATCGTAACTGAAATCAAACCTTTTACGAAGTTTTACCGCGCAGAGGATTATCACCAGTCTTATTTTAATAACAATGAGAATAAAAATCCATACTGTCAAATGGTAATCAGGCCAAAAGTGGATAAATTTCGTAGCATATTTAAAGATAAATTAAAAAAATGATCCTTTGGGCTCGGTTTTTGCTTATCTTCAGATAAGGAGCAAGAAGGACAAATTAAAAAACCTCACAGATTAAAAGCTGTGAGGTTTTTTATATGCCCGAAACTTATGAGGGTCTTCCTGAAAATATGTAATGCAGTGTAGGCTTGTATTTTATTAGCAAAAGAATATAAAAAATGCCTCATTTGGAGCAAAAATTGCTTTAAGTGAGGC